>JBGSLE010000486.1:0-10354 GCA_041740875.1 Pontiella sp.
CCAACCCGAACGCGGCCGGCCAGATGAAGCTTTCGGTCGGGTATGTCAACGCCGACGGAACGCTGGGCGGCTGGCTGTCGCCCGCCGCCGTCACGGTCACCAACCTTTCCGCCGCCGGCTGGGGGACGAATGCGTCCCAGCTCGTGGAGGCCAACATACCTCCCGAGGCGCTCGGCAAGAAAATATACCTCCGGGTGGCGCACGAAGCCGCCAACTCCACCGGCTATTTTTCGTGGATCGACTATTTGAAGGTCGCCTCTTCGGCGGAAGTGACCGCCTACCAGCTGTGGGCGCAGGCCGCCTTTGCCGGAGCGCCGGCGGGAACCGACCAAACCCCGGCGGGCAATCCGGACGGCGATCCCCTCGGCAACGAGCAGGAGTGGGCGCTGGCCACCGACCCGATGGCGGCCGATGCGCCGGCCATGCATCCGGCCGTCGATCCTTCCAACTTCACGGTCGAGTACAACCGCCGGATGAACAGTGGCTATGCCATCGGCGCCAGCTGGTCCTATTCGCTGACGACGCCGGTTTGGCGCAAGGACAACATGACCGAAATTTCGCTCGGGCAGGCTGGCGACCTCGAAACCATGTCGGCATCGGTACCGCTGGACGGCACAAACAAGTTTGTGCGGATCGAAGTCGCGAAGTAGCCGGGATCAATAGGGGGTTGATGTGAATGTAAAATCCGTGTTCGTGGTCCTGGCGGTTGCATGGGCAACCGGATGCTCCGCCGAGTTGAAGCTGGCGGCGCTCTTTTCGGATGGCATGGTCTTGCAGCGGCAGCAGCCGGTGCCGGTGTGGGGATGGACGGATCCGGGCAAGGAGGTGACGGTCTCCATTGCCGGCCAGGAGCAACGGGCCACGGCGGATCGCGACGGCAAGTTCATGGTGCGCCTCAAGGGCATGGAGGCCTCCAGCCAACCGCGCATCCTGCTCGTCAAGTGTGGCGCGGAATCGGCGGAGGTCAAGGACGTCCTGGTGGGCGAAGTTTGGCTCTGCGCGGGCCAGTCGAACATGCAGATGGGCGTTAACGGGGCTGGCCAATTCGACAAGGAGAAGCCCGCCGCCAACCATCCGCTCATCCGCATGTTTTTTGTCGGCATGACCGCCAACAAGGAAGTGCAGCGGGATTGCATCGGCCGGTGGGAGGTCTGCTCGCCCGAAACCGTGGGCGCATTTTCGGCCACGGCCTATTTTTTTGGCCGCGAGCTGCACAAGGAGCTGGATGTTCCGGTGGGGCTGATCCGCTCCGCCTGGGGCGGAACGCGCATCGAGGCGTGGAGCCCGCTGGCCTCGCTGGACAGGTTTCCGGCCGCCCAGCAATTGAAGCAGGAGCAGGACGCCCTGGCGGCAACCTTCAACGAGGCCGCCAGCGAAGCGAACAATGCCAAAATGATGGCCGCATGGAGCAACCGGGTGGAACAGGCGAAGGCGGGCGGCCAGAAGTGGCCGGAAAAGCCCAAGTTGAAGGTGCATCCGCACAAGGCCTCGAACTATCCCGCCAACCTCTACAACGCGATGATCCATCCGCTCGTGCCGTACGGCATCCGCGGCGCCATTTGGTACCAGGGCGAAAACAATGCGTACCAGGCCCCCCTCTATTTCGGCCTGCTTGAAAACATGGTCTCCGAGTGGCGCAGGGATTGGGGAAGCGAGTTCCCATTCTACGCCGTGCAGCTACCCAACTTCAAGATCCCTCAAACGCAGCCGGTCGAGGATTCCGACTGGGCGCTCATGCGCGAAGCGTTCCTGCAATTCCACCGGAAGGTGCCCAACGCGGGCATGGCGGTCACGATCGACGCAGGCATGGAAAAGAACATCCATCCCACCAACAAGCAGACGGTCGGCCGCCGTCTTGCGCGGCAGGCGCTGGCCAAGACCTACGGCAAGGCCGTCGTCCCCGGCGGCCCCGTCTATCGGTCCATGCACAAGGAGGACGGAAAAATCGTTGTCCGTTTCGACGACATCGGTGCGGGCTTGATGGCGCGGGGAGGGGAGCCGCTGAAGCGGTTCGCCATCGCCGGCGAGGATCGGCGGTTTGCCGTGGCGCAGGCCACCATCGTGGGCGATGCCGTGGAGGTCTCCTCGCCGGAGGTGCCCGATCCCGTGGCCGTGCGCTATGCCTGGGCCAGCAATCCGACGGGCTGCAACCTCTGCAACAAAGACGGCCTTCCCGCCTCGCCCTTCCGCACCGACGATTGGCCGCCGGCGGAAAAATAAATGAGCAATCGATTGCTCTTTTTATGTCAGGACAAGGCGGGTCACCGCAAAGGCATTTCAGCAGGCAGGCATGGGGCTGTGCGCATGCAGGTAAAATTGGAGGTCAACAGATGAAAGCAACAGCGAAAATGGCGGTTCTGTGGTTGTCGGCGTGGGCGTTGTCGGCAGCGGGCGAGGTGGTCTACTACACCGATTTTTCGGAATGGGTGGGTTCCGATTCAAAATACAACTTCCTGGCCCAGGCGCTTGCAAAGGACATCTACACGGGTACGAATGGATGGTATCGCTCAAACAAGGACAAATGGGATTACTTCGTCGCCCGTTCCGACGCGACCAACACCTATCCCTTGGCCGGTCCGCCGGCCGGGGCCACCGGAGACGCCTCGATGCGCGTGGGGCCGAGCGGTGCCCACACCTATTACGCCCATTCGGCGCTGAGCGCCGTATTCGAAGCGGACAAGGACTATCAATTCACCATTGCCGCGCGCCTGGCGCTTTCGGACGGAACGTATACCAACCTGAACGCGGTCGGCCAGGCCAGGCTTGCGGTCAACTTTTATTCCGAGGATCCGGCAACCCCCGGAACCTATGTGATTAGCAGCTGGCTCGGCGATGCCGGAATCAACGCCACAAACGTCTCCGCCACCGGCTGGACGACCTATACCTCCCGCATCCGGGCGCGCGACATTCCGGCCCTGGCCATCGGGGGGCGGATGTATGTGCGCCTATACCACAATCTCGCCAACACCACCGGATACTACACCTCGGTCGATTTCTTGCGGATCGAATCCTCGCCGGCCTTGACCGACTTCGATATCTGGGCAGAACAATTCCCGCTGTCCGAAGGCCCGGATGGCGACGACGATGACGACGGCCTGTCGAACCTCTACGAATTCGGGCTGGGCGGAAATCCGACCAATGCGGCCGACCAAGGGTCGTTGCCGACATACACCGTCGTCGGCGCGGGGGGCACCAACTGGTTCGAATGCGTCCATCCCGTCTCGTCCAATCCCGAAAGCGATCTGGGCTATACCCTCGTTTTATCGGAAAACCTGGTGTTTGGCGGCTGGACCAACGCGGGCTACATCGCGACCGGCACCAACGTGACCGGCGGGCCGCTCAACTATGTGACCAACCGCGTGCCCATCGCCACCGGCGACGCGAAGTTCATGCATCTTTTGATCGAGCAGCAATAAAACGGAGGCCGCCGCGCTAGGCAATCGTCCGCAGGTGCTGCTTGCTTGGCATTCATGTGATGTTGGCGTCTCCCCAATCCATCCCGGCATGTGCAATCGGCACGCGAAACGCCACGGAAGTCCCCCCGCCGGCCACGGGTTTGATTTCCACGATTCCCCCCAGTTTTTCCATGCGGCGATGCATGCCTTTCAGACCGCGCTGGAACCGGGGCGTGTCGGACGGGTCGAGGCCTTTTCCATTGTCGCTCAACGCCATGTAAAGCACGTTGTTTTCATACTGAACGCAAAAGCATATTTCGGTCGCGTCGGAATGCTTGACTGAATTGTTCAGGGCCTCGACAACGGCTAGGTAGAGATTGTGGCGAACGGGCCCCGGGAGGACCACGGGGGGCAATTCATCGGGCAGCTTCAGATCGCAATCGAATGAAGTCGCCTCCAGGTAGTCGGAAACATACCGCGCAAGATAGGCAACCAAGTTGTCCAGGTTGTCGTTGGCGGGACTCACCACCCAGACGATTTCATCGAGCGCCTTCACCAGATGTTGCGCCACTTGGCCCAATTCGTTGATCTGGTCCGGGAGATAGCGCAGATCATTGCGGTTGAACATGCGCATCAGCCGGTTGATCAACAGGGACATCCGGGTCATCTCCGAACCGACTTCGTCATGAAGATCCATGGAAATGCGCGTGCGTTCCTGCTCAACCGCCCGCATTTTTTCCGTTCGAATGAGTTTCTGGCGGTTGATGCGATCCGCGATGGAAAGCGCAAAGAGAACGATCAAGGCCATGGTCGCCGCGATCAGCGCGCTCTTGAACCACAACCGCTGCCACCAAAAAGGCGGAATCACCAGTTTCAATCCAAGCGGATGGGCGTTCCAGATTCCGTCGCGGTTGGCGGCGAGCAATTCAAACGCATAGTTGCCCGGCGGCAGCCGTTGGAAATTGATGGTGCGATCGGCTGCTTGCGTCTGCATCCATCCATCGTCCAGGCCGAGCAGCCGGTATTTGAAATTCAAAAGCGAATGGTCGACAAAACTGAGCGCTGAAAAATGCACATCGAGCCGTCTCACCCCGGGTTGCAGTTCGATTTCGCTTTGATCGCCAAGGGTCAGCGTCTGGCCGTTGACCACCAGTTTTCTGATAAACAAGGGCACTTCCCGTTCAACAGGCCGGACATCGCGGGGATCCACGCGTACGATGTCCAGATCCGATATGAACCACATCGAACCATCGGCGGTGCGGCACGCGGTCGACAAGCCTCGGGCGACGGATACGGCCGGCTTGATCCCTTCTTCCGCGCCAAGCGCCACGACCGGCCCGGCCAGTTCTTGCTGCTCAATGCCGGTCAGGAGCACTTCGGGCGTGGCAATACGCACCCCGTTTTCCGTAACCAGCCAAAGCCGGCCCTGCGCGTCCTTCAGGATCTTGTAGACCACATCGGCCGGGAAGGGGACCCGGAGAATTTGACCGTCGGCCAATACGGCCAGCCCGCCTCCGAACGTCCCGATCCATAAACGTTGCGTATCCGGCTCCCACAGCAACGAGGAAACGAACGTTGCCGGCAGGCCGTCGTCCACCGTGCAATGCCGGATCGTTCCGTCGGGCAGACGCATGGCCAATCCGTTTTGCTCCATGCCGATCCACAACGCGCCGTTGTCCGCCGCGGCGAGGCACCGTACGCCGTACACGCCCTGTTCGAGCGATTCTTGCTTCGTCCAGTTGCTATTCGCCAACCGCCACAATCCGGATGCGCCGCCGGCCCATAGCGTTTTGGTGGAATCCTCGACCATCGCCCACACATCGTCGTGTTCCTGCATCGCGTCCACGCTTTTCGAGCGGCCCGCCAACAGCTTCATGATGGAATGGCCGGCCTTGCTGTACCACACCGTCTTGCCTTTTTCGCAAATCGCCCGGACGGCATTGTCGTCAGGCGTGTAGATCACCTCGTGCAAATCGCTAAAATCCGCCTGGCTGCAGTGCAACGATCCCTTGCTGGTTCCCAGCCAGATGCCGCCGTCGTTTTTGGGGGCTATGCACGACCAGGTCGCCAGGCGGCTTGGATTGTAGCTGACGGAGCGGCAGATACGGCGATGCAGCTTGGTGATACCGGTGAAGGTTCCCACCCATAGGTTGCCCTCGGCATCCTCGCACAGGCTCAGGATGTGGATGGATCGCAGGCTGCTCTGCTGGTTGATAATGGAGTAGTTGCCGTCATCGTGAAGGATGAAGATGCCGCCAAGCGTGGTTCCCACCGCCACATCGCCGTTCCGCAACTGGCAAAAGATGATGCGCTGATCCTTTGTTCGCCACGGAGTGGGTCCCCAGATTTTTGCAATGGCGCCGCCTTCGACGCACACCACCTCGTCGTCGGCAACCGTCCAGCCATCTGGCAGCTCCCGTACACCATCGGAACCGCCATGCTCCACCGGGCCGGCATCGATACATCCGCCGTTTTGGGCCACCATCAACCGCCCGCCCGCATGGTTGACGGCCCAGACGCATCCATCGTTCTCGATAAAGGAGACCACCGGCTGGGTCGGCCAGTCATCCGGCAAGTTTATGCTGCGAAAGCCGTTCGGCAAACGCAGGCTGACATTGCCGGTGGCATGGCCCAGAAAAAGATTGCCGTTCCGATCCTCGAACAGGCTTTCAATCTGGTTGCTCGGGAGTCCTGGGTTTTCCCGCTGGTTAAAGGCGTCGAACCCGACGCCGTCAAACCGAATGGCGCCGCCGGGCGTGGCAAACCACAGGAATCCGTTTTTCCGCTGCAGGATTGATTTGACTTCGTCGAGCGGAATTCCACCCGCCAACCGCCACGTTTCCGCAGAATAGTCGGGACCGTCGACCTGGATCGCCCGGCCTTGATGGGGGGCAAGCAGCGTCAGGGATCCCGCAGCCAGAACACACCATGGATGAAAAAACCGCACCATATCCGCCTCTCAAACGCATGCCATTGGATCTGGCTCGACGTTCCAACGCGGATGCATAGCACAACCCTGCGATCCGATCAGGTAAAAATTGAGTTCGGCTTTGCAGCCGGATGACAGCGGTCGCCATGCCGGCTCCAGCCATCCATTCCAGGGGTGGCGAGCATTGGATCCCGCTTGCATGCGCTAACGCACGGTTTAAAGGCTGGATGAGGTCCGTTTGAGGCTCCCGCCGTGTAGTAATTTTGACATATGGCGCATCCGCCCGATCTGTCCTAGCGTGGGTGCGCAAACAGGCTGTAACCGGTGCTTGTTCGTTTGGGTTCGATTCATCGAGAGCATCAAAACACATGGGAGGAAAGAGCATGAAAACATCTGTGGCAACCCTGGCGATCATCATGGCGGCAATGACGTCGCACGCCTCGATTCTGTTCCAGGAATCGTTCACTGGAACCACCATAACGAACAACGCGTTCAACATAACCGACAACGGAACCTATGTCCTGTCGGCCCGGTTTGTCGACAACAACAACACCGGTGCGAACGCATCGGATGTCGTGGCGGGACTGGACTACGGCAACCTGAAGGGGTGCGGCCTCGCACCGGCCGGAAATTCGGTGCGCAACAACGCCGCCACGAACCAGAACCGGTTCCGTCTTGCAACTCAAGGCTTGACGCTCAACGAAGGCGAAACCGTCTATTTCAGCGCCTTGATCGAGGGTACGAAACGGGCCAACTTCGGCTTCTACAACTACACGGGTGTCTCCGGCGACAACTGGGAGAAGCAGATCATGCTCGGTCTGAACACGCAGGTTGCAGGTACCTTCGATGCAAACCGGGCCGCCTCGTTCGATGGCCTCTACTATGATGGGAATGGATCGTCCTTCCAAAAGGGGACTTCCGTGGTTGTACCGGACGACGGCACCGGCGTCCGTCTGATCCTCGGCCGCATCGTCAACAATGCCGGCGACAACAACGACGTGATCGAGTTGCATGTCGTACTCAACGACAGCAGCCTCACCATCGGCAGCACCTTCAGCACGAGCGATCTCGACGGGGCGGGCGACAGCGCGCAGTTCTACAGCAAGAGCGACTACAATTTCGGCGGAAACCTTTCGCTGACCAACTTCAACTTTGCGCTCCAGAACGATTCCACCATCGACGAAATCATCTTCGCCACGGCCTATTCCGACGTATTCTACGGCAACCCGACGGCCCTGCTCCCTCCCGAAGGCGTATCGGTGACCGCCACCGCCCCCGCGCAGGCGACGCTGGCCTGGGATGTCGGCCGGAATGCGCAAAGCTACAACATCTACCGCTCGCTGGCGAGCGGGGCATACGGCGCGGCGCTGGCCAATGTGGGCCCGGCCTCCGTGACCAACTTCGTGGATAACAGCGTGGCAAACTTCAGCACCTACTACTACCAGATCACCAGTGTTTCCAACAGCGTTGAATCCGCTCCTTCCGCCGAGGTTTCCGTGTTCACACATGATCCAAGCGACACGACCCCGCCTCAGGCGCCGGTGGTCAACCTTTCGGTTGCGGGATCGCGCATCGTGCTCGACTGGGCGGACAATGCGGAACCCGACTTTGCTGGATACGCCGTGTACCGTTCCGACACGTCGTCCACGGGCACCAATGGCACGCTGCTCTCTGCGGGCTCGACCAACTCGATCTACCGCGATGACGAATTGCCGGTCGGCACGACCTACTACTATCGGGTTGCGGCCAGCGACGTCAACGGCAACACAAGTTTTGGCAACGAGGTAGACGGCGCGGCGGTGGCGCCCACTCCGGCCGATGAGGTCAACATCTACTTCATCATGACCAATAATGTCGTCTACGGCTTCGGCAGCATCAACGCGGATGGCAACATCAGTGCCCTGGGCCAGGGCTCGATCACCAATGGCATTCCCGTGGCCACGAACGCAGCGTATGGCATGTACCAGGGATTCACCGCCGATCCGGGCGGAAAAGTGTACGGCATCGCGGCGGGCGGAGAAGTGGTTGCCTGGTCGAACGTCGCCAGCTTTGTTGCGGGGACGGTTCCCGCCACGCTTTCGACCAACGCCGCGTATGCGGCTTCGACGAGCAACGATGTCAGGGGCGTAAGTTTCGATCCGACAACGGGCGGTTTTTTTGCGGCGACGGCCTACGCGCCGTACCCCGGCGATTTGCTTCGCTATCCTGACGTGGACGCGTTCCTTTCCAACACGATTGATTCCAACCTGGTCTACGCTACGGACCGTGCCGGCTCCCTGGTCAACATGTACTATTCGCAGGAGGACGCCCCCGGCAACCTAGGCACGCTGCAGCCGGGAGCCAACATCTTCATGATCAGCGGTTCCGGCGACCTTGAAGGTTGGCAGACACTGGATGCGTTCATCCCCACTGCCGGTTCGGCGCGCACGTTCAAAATCACGGCCTTCGCACCGTCGGCAAGCGTTGCCGGCGGCTTTGCCCTGATCCGCAGTCCCGCGTCCGCCATCGGCCAGCTGGACCTTGCATGGCCGACGATTTCCTGGGATGGGGAAGCGCAGGCCAATTACAAGGTCCAGTCCCGCTCCAACTTGATCTACGGAGATTGGATCGATATCGAGAGCCTGTGGTCGGTCTCCAACGAGACCCTGAACATAGTGGTATCGCCGGACGCGAACGCGACCTTCTATCGTGTGATCAGCGAATAGCGGAGCCGCCACCTTCGCGCTGCCGGTGACGGTAGCGATAGGCAACCGGGGGCGCACAACCCCCGGTTGATTTTTTTGCGGGATGGAAATGCGGGGAATAGCCATTTGTTTTCGACGCCGGGATCGGATATGAGTCGTTTGATGAATAGCGGGATGGTTCCATCTACACGCACCCCCCGCACCTAGGCCGAGGGCAGGGGAGGAAGGAGAGACCAGATGAAAGACCCGGTAACCGTGGCGATTGTCGACGATCACCTCAGCACGAGGGAACTCATTGCCGAGCTGATTGATGAACATGGCGATTTCAAATGCATCGGGAGCTTTAGCGGTACGGCGGAGGCGATCGAGAAACTGCCGGCGCTGCGACCCAAGGTGGTGCTCATGGACATCAACATGCCCGGACGAAACGGCATTGAAATCGTCCGCATACTCGCGCCGCATCTTCCCGAAACGAATTTCATCATGCTGACGGTCTATGAACAGAGCGATTACATATTCAATGCACTCGCTGCCGGTGCCGTCGGTTATTTGCTGAAGCGGTCGATCGACACCAAGCTGATCGAAGCATTGCGGCAGGTGGTCGCCGGGGGATCGCCTATGAACGACACCATTGCCCGCATGGTGGTGCGTTCGTTCAAGAACACCGACACGACCACGCAGGAGGATGACTTCACCTTGCTCTCCGATCGCGAGATGGAGGTGCTTTCCCTGCTGTCCAAAGGACGGTCGGTCAAACAGATCGCCGATATGCTGGGCATATCGGTCCATTCGATATACCAGTATAGCCAAAGGGCCTACAGGAAGCTGCATGTCCACTCCTGCGTCGAAGCCGTGGCAAAATACGTGGATATGAACCACCATCGCAAATAGCCGGGAAACAGGCGGATGCGCGCCGAAACGTCTCGCATTGCGGAAGCGTTCGCGCGCGGCAGCACCGATGCCCTGTAGTAAATTTGGTGTCTTGTCCCTATGGCTCCTGTGTGCCAACCTACGCAATGTAAGATTTGTTGACATGCTCGGTTGGCGCACCGTGCGGTGCGGCCCGGAGAATGAAACAATGGATTGGATGCCGACCCGGAACCATCCGCGTGGATTTTGAACTTCCTGACGGTTTGGCCGGGAGTCCCTGTTACAGGCGGCTACAGCAACGATTTAGGTTTAGGTGATGAATATGAAAAAAAGAACGTAACTATTCAGCAGGCCACTTTTTTCGCTACCCCGCTCTCTCAAAAAAAGTGATTTTTATCGAATTTTATCCTTGACGCATTTTTGCTCGTTTTTCTGAGAAGTCGCGACTTTTTCAAGCTCTCCGCGTAAAGGGTTCT
>JBGSLE010000487.1:0-2416 GCA_041740875.1 Pontiella sp.
CTGCACCAACTCAACCTGACCTTGCCCGACCAGCCGCCCCCTCGGCTCGAAGAGCTGAAAAAGAAATGTGGGGCAGACCTATGAGGAGAAATGGAGCAACCAAGGCACTTTTACCCGCGGACAGCGAAAGACAGGCTAAACTTCAAGCAGGGGCCCATCAAAAACCGCCTCATGGTTTGCATTCCGCTGTTCGCCGTCGGCTATGGGCTCACGCTGGTCGATTTCGCCGTCATTTGGCGCTACTTCGCCTGGGCGAACCAAACGCTCGCAATGATCGTGCTTTGGGCCATCACCGTCTATCTCGCCCGCGAGGGCAAATTCTACTGGATCACGCTGGTTCCGGCGCTTTTCATGACCGCCGTCATCACCAGCTACCTGCTCTTCGCCCCGGAGGGATTCGGGCTGCCCTACGCCGCTTCAACCGCGGCCGGCATCGCCACCGCCGCCGCCACCGGCGTCTGGTTTTTCCTCAAAAAACGATAGGGAGCCGCCCCGGCGTTCAGGCACCAGAGAGCTTCGCGCGGAAGAGGAAAAAGACCGCGCCGAGGATGCACAGCCCGGCCCAGAGATAGTCGATCGTCAGCTTTTCCTTCATGTAGAAGACGGAAAAGGGGATGAAGACCGTCAGGGTGATCGCCTCCTGCAGGATTTTCAGCTGGCCGACATTCATCACGCCGTGGCCGATCCGGTTGGCCGGCACCTGCAAAAGGTATTCGAAAAACGCCAACCCCCAGCTCGCCAGCACGGCGATCAGCCAAAAGCGGTTGGGCAGGTTTTTCAGGTGGGCGTACCACGCGAAGGTCATGAAAACGTTGCTCAGGCAGAGCAGGCCGATGGTCGTTAAATAGGGGTTCATGGGAATTTTGGATTTGTCGGCGCGGACTATATGAAAAAGGCGGGATGCTGTTCCATCCCTATTTGCGCCATTTGCCATGGTGCCGCTGGTGCTTCGGATTGACTCCCTCCGGCCCGCCTCCTACTGTCCCTCGCAGGCAAAAGCAAAAACATGGCCGGCGCAAACGGCGGGAAAGGGAGCGGATTCCATGACCATCTTCGATTTCACCACCGTGGCCGTCTCGTTCATTCTCGGCCTGGGGGTCACCTATCTGCTCGAATCGGTGGTTGGCGCCTTGCGGGCGCGGCGCGCCTGCCGGCTCCATTGGCTGCCATTCGTCTGGGCGGCGTGCGTGTTGCTCCAGCAGTTCCAGTTTTGGTGGGCGCTGTACGAACTGCACACCCTGCCATCCGTGTCAACCGGGGTATTTAGCCTGCTGCTATTTCTCGCGGGGCTGCTTTTTCTGGCCGGGGCGCTGGTGCTTCCCAGCGGCGAAGCGGAGTACCCCGCCGACCTGTTCGGCTATTTCACCACCGACGGATCCTGGGGTGTTGCCGCCGCCGCGCTCTACAATGCCATTGCGATCGTGGCCAACGTCGCCGTCTTCCATACGCCGCTGGCGGATCCCTCCAATTGGCTCAACGCCCTGCTCGTCGCTTTGGCCGTGCTGGTGGCCGCCACGCGCGCCAAGGCCTGGCAGTTTCCGCTGACCACCGCCTATGTCGTGGCATTGGTGCTCGATGCGATCGCCGCGACCCCGTCGGCCTACTCTTCCGGCGGATGATGGCTCCGCCACGGAGCCCGCTCAATCCAGCAGGCGGAGGGTCAGGCCTTCGTAGTCATCGATGCGCCGGTCGCGCAAAAAGGGCCAGATGCGGCGCACCTTTTCGCTGCGGTCTGGGTCGAGTTCCACCACCAGTGCGGTTTCGGACTGCATGTCGGTCTGGGCGATGATTTCGCCTTGGCAACCCGCCACGAAGCTCGATCCCCAGAACAACGCGCCGCCGGGTTCCGGGCCGACGCGGTTGACGCTGACCACCGGGATGCCGTTGGCGACGGCGTGCGACCGCTGGATGGTGATCCACGCCTCGCGCTGGCGCGCCTGCTCCGCGGCGGTGTCGTTCGTGTCCCAGCCGATTGCGGTGGGGTAGATCAACAGGTCGGCGCCCGCCATGGCCATGAGGCGCGCGGCCTCGGGATACCACTGGTCCCAGCAGACCAAAACGCCCAGTTTTCCGACCGAAGTTTGGATCGGCGCAAAGCCGAGGTCGCCGGGCGTGAAATAGAATTTTTCATAATAGCCCGGATCGTCGGGAATGTGCATCTTGCGGTATTTTCCCGCGATGCTTCCATCCGCTTCGAGCACCACCGCCGTGTTGTGATAAAGGCCCGCCGCGCGCTTTTCGAAGAGCGAGGCGACGATTATGACCCCCAGTTCACGGGCCAGTGCGCCGAAGGTTTCGGTGGCGGGGCCGGGGATCGGTTCGGCCAAGTCGAAGCGTGCCGGATCCTCGGCGTCGCAAAAATAGAGGCTGGCATGCAGCTCCTGCAACACCACCAGCTTCGCGCCCTGCGCCGCGC
>JBGSLE010000488.1:0-5366 GCA_041740875.1 Pontiella sp.
CTGCACCAACTCAACCTGACCTTGCCCGACCAGCCGCCCCCTCGGCTCGAAGAGCTGAAAAAGAAATGTGGGGCAGACCTATGAGGAGAAATGGAGCAACCAAGGCACTTTTACCCGCGGACAGCGAAAGACAGGCTAAACCCTATCTCGGCCTTTGGATCGCAAAATGGGGCGTTGCGATGTCCTTATCGCGCGGCCATGCGGTGCGCCATGTGGTAGTTTCGCCAACATTGGAGATTAAGGCGCGGGATCGATGGAGTAGATCTTCACATCATCGACGAGGGCATTTTTCGGCACCGCCAGGCGCAGGATTCGCTTGGTGGGGTGGGCAAATCCTTCCGAAGCAAACGAACCGATTTCCTGGCCGTCGATGGCAACGGCCACGGCGTCGCCTGTGATGTCGACCCGCAATCCATGCCACGTGCCTGTTTCCAGCTTGAAGGGGAAGTATTTTTCCTTGGTGGCCAACTGGGCCTGTTGCGCGGGGGAGAGTTTTTTCTGGGTCTTCAATTCGCGGATTGCGAGGTTCATTCCGCCGGTCTTGAGGTCGACGATCTCCACCTGTTTCACGTTGATGCGAACGACAAACAGATGGCCGGCATGGACTTCCTTCAACAGGAGGTCCGCAACGTCGAGCCCGAGGCTGTCGTTCTCATGCTCCAGCATGAACCGCAGCTCGATTGAACCGTTCCGGAACTCGGCGGGGTGGGTGACGGAAACCGCATGGTCGGCTATTTCGTGGCGGTAGATGTGCAGGGCTCCTTCGCGCAGATCCGCCTGCTTGTTGCCGCCCGCGCGCGACTTGCTGTTGGTGCCCCAACCATGGCCGATTTCATCCGACACCTCTTGCGATTCGTTCCGGTTGAAATCGTCTGAAAAAATCAAGGTCCGCTGCCCATCGGCAGACAGGACCGGCGCTATCAGCAGGGCGGAATAAACGGCAATCATTCTCATCAAGCGGTTCATGCGGTGCGTCCTTTTCTGTTGGGGTTTGGTTCCCATTCTACATTCACGGCCGACTCGTTTTTCTGCTCGTGCGCAACGCGGCAGGAGGCCGCAGCTATTTTGTGCCCTTGAGGATGTCGGCGAAAAAGTTGTTGCCCTTGTCGTCGACGATGATGACGGCGGGGAAGTCGACGACCTCGATCTTGCGGACGGCTTCCATGCCGAGTTCCGCCATGGCGACGGTCTCCATTTTCTTGATGCATTTTTCGGCGAGCAGGGCGGCGGGGCCGCCGACGGAGCCGAGGTAGAAGCCGCCGTGTTTTTTGCAGGCTTCGGTGACGGCCTTGGAGCGGTTGCCCTTGGCGAGCATGACCATGGAGCCGCGCCGGGCCATGAAGCCGTCGACGTAGGGATCCATGCGTTCGGCGGTGGTGGGGCCGAACGAGCCGGAGGGTTTGCCTTTGGGGGTTTTGGCGGGACCGGCGTAGTAGACGGGATGGTTTTTGAAGTAGTCGGGCATCGGTTCGCCCTTGTCCAACATTTCCTGGATCTTGGCGTGGGCGATGTCGCGCGCGACGATGAGCGTGCCGTTGAGCCGCAGGCGGGTGCAGACGGGGTATTTGGAAAGCTCGGCGAGGATTTCGTCCATCGGCCGGTCGAGGTCGATGACGGGCGCGGGGTCGTTGCCTTTGCGCAGGTTGGACGGAGCGTATTTCGCGGGGTCGTGTTCGAGCTGTTCGAGGAAGACGCCGTCGCGGGTGATCTTGGCCTTGATGTTGCGGTCGGCGGAGCAGGAGACGCCAAGGCCGACGGGGCAGGAGGCGGCGTGGCGGGGCATGCGGACGACGCGGACATCGTGGCAGAAATATTTGCCGCCAAACTGCGCGCCGATCTTGGAGTCGCGGCTCATCTGCAGGATTTTTTCCTCCCACGCGATGTCGCGGAAGGCGCGGCCGGAGGCGTCGCCGGTGGTGGGGAGGTCGTCGAGTTCGCCGCAGGAGGCGAGCTTGACGTATTTCATGGTGGCTTCGGCCGAGGTCCCGCCGATGACGACGGCGAAGTGGTAGGGCGGGCAGGCGGCGGTGCCGATGTTGAAGAGTTCGGCCTTGAGGAACGCTTCGAGGTTATCCTCGGTCAGCAGCGATTTGGTCTTTTGGTAGAGGTAGGACTTGTTGGCGGAACCACCGCCCTTGGCGACGAAGAGCAACTCGTACTCCATGCCGGTGGTGGCGTAGAGATCCACCTGCGCGGGCATGTTGTTGCCGGTGTTTTTTTCCTCGAACATGGTGAACGGGGCGAGCTGGGAATAGCGCAGGTTGAAGTCCTGGAAGCAGCGGTAGACGCCGTTGGAGAAGGCGGCCGCTTCGTCGAAGTCGGTCCAGATCTGCGCGCCCTTGCGGCCGACGACGATGGCGGTGCCAGTGTCCTGGCAGGTGGGCAGTTCGCCGACGGCGGAAATGACCGAGTTTTCGAGAAAGCAGCGGGCGACGAAGATGTCGTTTTCGCTGGCTTCGGGATCGTCGAGTATTTTGGCGACCTGCTGCATGTGCCTTGGGCGGAGGTAGAAGGAGACGTCGTAGAAGGCTTCGTAAGCCAGGCGTTCGAGCACTTCGGGCGCGACGACGAGCACCTCCCGGCCGTTGAACGTTTCGACGCGCACGCCCTCCTTGGTCACGAGGCGGTAGGGGGTGTTGTCGCTGCCGGTGTGCTGGATGGTCGGGGTGTAGGCATACTCTTCCATGGGGGCCTCCAATCGGTTCGCGGTGCGTGGAACAAGGGCCGGATTGTCGGTGCTGGGAATGCCGCTTTCAAGTTTCAAGTTTGAGCTTTCCATGTATTGCCACCCTGTTGGATATCGTCTACCTTTTCCGCACAATCAACCCAAGGGAGAACGAGGATGAACGGGATCAAGCGAGTTATGTTGCTGGGAATGTTGGCGGCGGTTCCGCTGGCCGGTTTCGCCGAGGCGGTAACAAACGTGACCTGGAAAAGCAGCGCGGCGCTGGGCGCGACCTACAAGGGGGGCAATACCGAAAAGTCGCTCTTCACGATGAACCTCAAGGGCGACCGCTACGCGCCTGAAAACGACTGGATCAACAGCCTATACGGCGAATACGGCAAGACCGAGGGCGAGCAGACCGAAGGACAGATGCGCGGCCAAACCGACTTCCGCCACAAGTTCGGCGGCAACAAGAACCTCTTTGGCGGCGTGTTCGGCGAAGCCTACTACGACGACCTCAAGGATATCCGCACCCGCCTCAAGCTCGGCCCGAACGTCGGCTACTACTTCATCAACAAGGCGGCCATGAAGCTCGATGCCAGCTTCGGCGTGAACTATGTCTACGAGCGCACCGCGCAGCAGGAGCAGGACTTCGCGGAATACCGCGCGGCCGGCAACTACCTGTGGGACATCACCGAGACCGCCTCCTACTACTTCAACATTGAATATAGCGCGAACGTCGAGGATGTGAACGACGGCAACGGCCTGCTCGTCACCGGCATCAAGAGCAAGATCAGCACCCAGCTCTCCTTGTTCGCCGAAATACGCGACGAATACGACAACCTGCCCGACCAGGGCATCGACCACAACGACACCACGGTCATCGCCGGCCTCAACTACGACTTCTAAGGCCTCCGGCTGTGTAAACGCCGAAGCCGCCCATGCATTGGGCGGCTTTTTCGTGCCTGGATCTGGGTTGGATTGAGGGTTGCGTTGGTGCTGGAGGCTTGTGGTGCGCGCTTCCCCGTCCCGGGGCGCGCGCCGTAGCGGGCTCCTTTCAGGAAGCCCGCACCACACCGTGGTCGGTTTAGCCGGACTGCGTTGGTTGGGTTGGTGGGTGCGGTGGTGCTGGAGGCTTGTGGTGCGCGCTTCCCGCAGGGAGCGCGCTTAGGTGTTGCAAAGGCTTCTTGTTTAACACATGATCTTGCCGATGAAAAACAATATTCCATCCCGGCCGCCGCGCTTGAGGGAGATATTCAGGAAGTACGATCCTCCGCTATACTTCATCACATTTTGTACCCACAACCGGATGCCGGCCTTGGCAAACGACCGGTTTCACAACCATTTCGTCGAGTTCATGCGGAAAAAAGCGACGGACGGCATGGCGTGCGGGGAGTATGTGATCATGCCTGACCACATCCATCTTTTCCTTCGGTTCGATCCCCATCAATACCGGCTGGGGCCGACGGTGGGATTTGTTAAAAAAGCACTCTCCAAGCCGCTTCTCGCCATGGACGTGGAGAGGCCTCATTGGCAGTCCAACTTTTTCGATCACCTGATACGGAGTGCGGAGAGCTATTCGGAAAAATGGGAATATGTGCGGAACAACCCTGTGCGTGCGGGCTTGGTTGAAGCTCCGGGGGATTGGAAATATCACGGCACCATTGTGCCGATCCGCTACTGAAAGGGAGGCGGGCTCCTTTTCAGGAAGCCCGCACCACACCGTTGGGCGGTTTAGCCGGGCTGCATCGGTTGGGTTGAGGGTTGCGGTGGTGCTGGAGGTTTGTGGTGCTGGGTGCTTGTGGTGCGCGCTTCCCGCAGGGAGCGCGCCGAAGCGGGCTCCTTATCAGGAAGCCCGCACCACACCGTTGGTCGGTTTGGCCGGGCTGCGTTGGTTGGGTTGAGTGTTGATGGTTGCGGTGGTGCTGGAGGCTTGTGGTGCTGGGTGCTTGTGGTGCGCGCTTCCCCGTCCCGGGGAGCGCGCCGAAGCGGGCTCCTTTCAGGAAGCCCGCACCACACCGGTGGTCGGTTTAGCCGGGCTGCGTTGGTCGGTTTAGCCGGGCTGTGTTGGTTGGGTTGGTGGTTGCGGTGGTGCTGGAGGTTTGTGGTGCGCGCTTCCCGCAGGGAGCGCGCCGAAGCGGGCTCCTTTTCAGGAAGCCCGCACCTTACCCCATCGAACGGCGCGCTATTCCGGTGGGCGGCAATAGGCCACCACATCCGCATAGGGCAGGGGGCCGCCGAAGAGGTCGAGGGCCGAGCCGACAGTAACATCGATTTTTCCGCTGCCGGCCCGGTCCAGGGTGGCGAGATCGGCCAGCGAGCGGACGCCGCCGGCATAGGTGCAGGGGATGGGCGCATGCGCGGCGAGCAGCGCAATCAACTCTTCATCCATGCCTTGTTGCTTGCCTTCGACATCGACGCCGTGGACCAAAAATTCGCAGCAGCAGTCGGCGAGCCGACGAAGCGATTGGGCATCGACGACGGTTTCGGTGAAGGTTTGCCAGCGGTCTGTGACGACGTGGTATCGCCCGTTTTTCTTGCGGCAGCTCAGGTCCAGCACCAGCCGGTCGCGCCCGGTTGCTTCAAGCAGTTTTTGCAGGCGCTTTTCATCGATTTGGCCGTGCTGGAAAATGTAGGAGGTGACGATCACCTGCGCCGCGCCCGCTTCCAGCCATTCGGCGGCGTTCGTGGCGGTGATGGA
>JBGSLE010000489.1:0-16237 GCA_041740875.1 Pontiella sp.
GGCGGACGCGTGGTTGCCGCCGACCTCAAAACCGTCGCCCCGTCTGCCGTTGCCGCCGCCGTGGCTTCGATGGAGTTTCCCGGTGCGAAAACCGAACTCCCGGTCAAGGGTGTCCGCAAGGTGGTGGCGGGCCGCATGCTCGCTTCGCTGCAAAACACCGCCCAGCTCACGCTCAACACCTCGGCCGATGCGCGTTCCATCCTCGGCTATCGCACAACGTGCAAAAACGCGCCCGAAGAAGCGGGCGTCGGCGGCGTCAGCATCAACGACCTGGTGCTGTTCGCGACCGTCAAGACGCTCGGCGAGTTTCCCGAACTCAACGCCCATTGGCTGGGCGACAAGATAGTGCAGTTTGGCAATGTCCACCTTGGTTTCGCCGTCGATACGCCGCGCGGCCTCATGGTCCCGGTCATCCGCTACGCCAACCTGATGAGCCTCAAGCAGCTCTCTGCCGAAGCCAAGCGCCTGGCCAAGGCCTGTATCGCGGGAACGGTCGATCCCGACGCGCTCAAGGGCGGCACGTTCACGGTGACCAACCTCGGCGCAATGGGCATCGAAAGCTTTACGCCGGTACTCAACGCGCCGGAAGTCGGCATCCTCGGCGTCTGCTCCATCCAGCCGAAACCGGTCATGAAGGGTAAGGAGGTCGAGTTTGTTCCGCATATCGGGCTTTCGTTGACCTTCGACCACTGCGCGGTCGATGGCGCACCCGCGGCCCGTTTCCTCGCCAGCCTGAGAACCAAGCTGTCCGCCTTCGAAATCACCCTTGCAGGATAATCCCATGGTTTACGACATCATTATTGTTGGCGCCGGACCCGGCGGCTACGAAATGGCGGAACGCGCCGCCCACCACCATTTGAAGGTGCTGCTCATCGAGAAGCAATATCTCGGCGGCGTCTGCCTCAACTGGGGTTGCATTCCGACCAAGACCCTGCTCAATTCCGCCAAGCACTATGTGCATGCCAAGGAAGCCCCCGAATTCGGCGTGACCACCGGCGAGGTTAAATTCGACCTGGCCAAGGCGATGGCCTGGAAAAACGAAGTGATCGAAACCCTGCGCGGCGGCATTGCCGCCATGATGAAGAAGGGCAAGGTCGAAGTGGTCTTTGGCGAAGCCAGGTTGCTGGGATCGCGCAAGGTGCAGGTGGGCGAAACGGTCTACGAAGGCACCAACGTCGTCATCGCCACCGGCGGATCTCCCTTCGTTCCTCCGATTCCCGGCGCAACGCAGCCGCATGTGATGACCTCGACGGAAATCCTGTCGGTGGAAACGATGCCCAAATCGCTCGCCGTGATCGGCGGCGGCGTGATCGGCGTCG
Organism: Pontiella sp.; assembly: GCA_041740875.1. GTDB lineage: Bacteria > Verrucomicrobiota > Kiritimatiellia > Kiritimatiellales > Pontiellaceae > Pontiella. The sequence continues at coordinate 1,320 of JBGSLE010000489.1, forward strand.
AATTCGCCAGCTTTTTCAGCAGCCTCGGCGTGAAGGTCGATGTCATCGAAATGCTCGACGAAATCATCCCGTTCATGGACAAGGAGCAGGCGGCGCAGTTCCGCAAGGCGCTCAAGGGCAAGGTCGAGTTTAACCTTGGATGCCGCGTGACGACCATCGACGGCCACGATGTGAAATTCACTACCAAGTCCGGCGATCAAAAGTCGATCAACGCCGACCTCGTGCTCATGTCCGTCGGCCGTTCGCCCAACTTGGCGAACATGGGCTTCGAAGCCGCCGGCCTCGACTTTGACCGCCGCGGCATCAAGACCGACGACCAACAGCGTACCAACCTCCCGAACGTGTACGCCATCGGCGACGTCACCGGCAAATCGCAGCTAGCGCATTCCGCCACCCGCATGGGGGAAGTGGCGCTCAACACCATTCTCGGGAAAAAAGACCGCTTCCGCACCAACGCGATTCCGTGGGCGGTCTATTCGATGCCCGAGATCGCCGGATGTGGATTGACCGAAGACCAGGCCAAGGCGGCCGGGCACAACGTCAAGACCGCGTCGCTGCCCCTGATCATGAGCGGCCGCTTCCTCGCCGAAAATGGCAAGAAGGGGCCGGGCTCGGTCAAGGTGGTGGTGGATGCCGATACGCAGGCATTGCTAGGCGTCCATATGTTCGGCGGTATCAGCTCCGAAATCATTTGGGGTGCTGCCGCGATGATCGAAGCCGAACTGCGCGTGGCGGACATCCAAGAGATTGTCTTCCCGCACCCAACCGTTGGAGAAGTCATTAGAAGCACCATGTTCCAGTTTTAGAACCGTATTAACCAAGGAGAATTCCGATGCCAAAAGTTCAAGTCATATGCCCGAAAGAGACCCGCGCGGCGGGCGAGATCACCTTCAAGCCGATTCCGGTCAACCAGTATAAGCCGGACTACAAGAAGGAAGTGAAGAAGTACGGTAAAGAGCGCCTCGTAAAGATGTATTACGACATGCTCGTGATCCGCGAATTCGAAACGATGCTCAACCTGATCAAGACGCAGGGTGCCTACCAGGGACTCGAGTACAACCATCCCGGACCGGCCCACTTGTCGATCGGCCAGGAAGCCGCGGCGGTCGGCCAGGCGGTCAACCTGACCACCGACGACTACATTTTCGGATCGCACCGCTCGCACGGCGAAATCCTCGCCAAGTGCCTGTCGGCCGTCTACCAGCTCGACGACGCGCAGCTCACCAAGATCATGGACGAGTTTTTCGGCGGCGCGACCATCAAGGCGGTCAAGGATGGTTCGCAGGCGAGCGTCAAGGAGCTGGCCGAAGACTTCGTGCTCTACGGCACGCTGGCCGAAATCTTTGCGCGCCAGAACGGCTTCAACAAGGGCCTCGGCGGTTCGATGCACGCCTTCTTCATCCCCTTCGGCTCGATGCCCAACAACGCCCTCGTAGGCGGCTCCGGCGATATTTCGGTCGGCGCGGCGCTCTTCAAGCTGATCAACCGCAAGCCGGGCATCGTGATCGCCAACATCGGCGACGCCTCGCTGGGCTGCGGCCCGGTTTGGGAAGGATTCTGGATGGCGGCGATGGACCAATACCGCAAGCTGTGGGACAAGGATTTCGGTGCGCCGCCGGTGCTGTTCAACATCATGAACAACCACTACGGCATGGGCGGTCAGACTGCCGGTGAAACGATGGGCTACGGCATGGTGGCGCGCATCGGCGCAGGCATCAACCCCGACCAGATGCACGCCGAGCGCGTCGATGGCTACAATCCGCTGGCCGTCGCCGATGCCACCGAGCGCCAGAAGAAAAAGCTGATCGAAGGTCTCGGCCCGGCGTTGCTCGACGTCGTCACCTACCGCATCTCGGGCCATTCTCCCTCCGACGCCTCCTCGTACCGCTCGAAGGAAGAGATCGAAGCGTGGGAAGCCAACGACTGCGTCAAGCTGTTCGGCGACTACCTGATCGGCAACGGCGCATTGACGGCCGACGAAGCCGCCGCGCTGAAGGCCAAGGTGGTCGGGAAGGTCACCAAGACCCTCAAGCTCGCCACCGACAAAACCGTTTCGCCCTACACCGACATCAAGCTCATCGAAACGGTGATGTACTCCAACCAGAAGGTGGAAAAGTTCGACGACCGCCAGCCGGAAGTCCTGCTTCCCTGGGAGGAAAACCCGCGCGTGAAGAAGCTGGCCGGCAAGGCCCGCTACGCGTTCGATGAAAACGGCAAGGCGATCTCCGCCAACCGGCTCTACACCTACCGCGACGGCATCTTCGAAGCGATGATGCACCGCTTCTACACGGATCCGACGATGATCGCCTACGGCGAAGAAAACCGCGATTGGGGCGGGGCGTTCGCCTGCTACAACGGGCTGACGGAGGCGCTGCCGTACCACCGCCTCTTCAACTCGCCGATCTCCGAAGGCGCGATCGTCGGTTCCGCCTGCGGCTATGCGCTGAGCGGCGGCCGCGTCTGCGTCGAGCTGATGTACTGCGACTTCATGGGCCGCGCGGGCGATGAAATCTTCAACCAGATTTCCAAGTGGCAGTCGATGTCCGCCGGCATCCTCAAGATGCCGTTGGTGCTCCGCATCTCCGTGGGCAACAAGTACGGCGCGCAGCACTCGCAGGACTGGACCGCGATGGTCAACCACATCCCGGGGTTGAAGGTGTACTATCCCGCCACCACCTGCGACGCCAAGGGCATGCTCAACCTCGCGCTGGCCGGCACCGACCCCGTCATCTTCTTCGAATCGCAGAAGACCTACGGCGTGGGCGAGCTGTTCGAAAAGGGCGGCGTTCCGGAAGGCTACTTTGAAACGCCCGAAGGCGAACCCGCCGTCCGCACGCAGGGCAAGGACCTGACGCTCATCACGGTCGGACCGGTGCTCTACAGCGGCATGAAGGTGGTCGATGAAATGAAGGCCAAGTATGGCATGGAGGTTGAACTGATCGACCTGCGCTTCATCAACCCGCTCAACTACGACAAAATCGTCGAATCGGTCAAGAAGACCGGCCGCGTGGTGCTGGCCTCCGACGCCGTCGAACGCGGTTCCGCGCTCCACAATATTGCCGCGAACATTACGACGCTCTGCTTCGACCATCTCGACGCGCCGCCGGTGGTGATCGGCGCGAAGAACTGGATCTCGCCCGCCGCCGAAATGGAGACGGACTACTATCCGCAGGCGAGCTGGATCATCGACGCCGTCCACGAGCGCATCGTTCCTCTGCCCGGCCATGTGGTGAAGCACAACTACACGAACGGCGAATTGCAGCGCACCGCACGGTTGGGCGTGTAGTGTGAAACGTGACGATTGAGGCGTGATTTATCTTTCACGCTTCAATCGTCACGCAACCAAAGGTTGAACAATGAATCTTGAACAATTGAACGGCACCTTGGTTGGGCAACGCCTTGCGGCGGTACGCAAGCTGGGCGAAGCGTGCAAGCGAGGCGCGGTGCCGACCGAAGAGGTGAACAACCACGTCCACTCGACCTATTCGTTCAGCCCGTATTCGCCGTCGATGATCGCGGTGAAGGCGGCGCAGGCCGGATTGCGGACGGTGGGCATCATGGACCACGATTCGGTTTCGGGGTGTGCCGAGTTCCTCGAAGCCTGCAAGGCGGTGGGCATCGCCAGCACGGCCGGCTGCGAAATCCGGGTGAACATGGACGGCACTTCGGTGCAGGGGCGCAAGACCAACAACCCCGACGAGCCGAACATTTCCTACATCGCCTTCCATGGCATCCCGGCCACGCAGTTTGGAGCCGTCGCGGCCTTCCTGAAACCGATCCACGACGCGCGCATCGAACGCGACCGCAAGGAAGTGGAAATGCTGAATGCGCTGCTGGCGGCGCGCGGCGCGCCCACGCTCGACTTCGATGCCGACGTAATGGCGATTTCCGAGGCGGCAAACGGCGGCTCGATCACCGAACGGCACATCCTGTACGCGCTTTCGCTCAAGCTGATCGAGGCGTATGGGAAAGGCCAGAAATTGGTCGATTTCGTCGAAGGCCCCTTGCAGGTTCCGGTGCCCGCCGCGTTGAAGAAGCTGTTGCTGGATGCGGCAAACCCGCACTATGCCTACGACCTGCTCGGCGCATTCAAGTCCGCCTTGGTGCCGGAGTTTTTCCTGCCCTCGGGCTATGACGAATGCGTTTCCGTCTTCGAGGCGGTGAAGTTCGCCAACAGGATCGGCGCGATTCCGGCCTACGCCTACCTCGGCGACGTCGGCGAATCGCCGACGGGCGACAAGAAGGCGGAAAAATTCGAGGATGATTTCCTGGATACCCTCGTGCCCGAATTGGCGAAGATCGGGTTCAAGGCGGTGACCTACATGCCGCCGCGCAACACCCGTGCGCAATTGATGCGACTCCAGCAGCTTTGCCAGGAAAACGGCCTGATGGAAATCAGCGGCGTGGACATCAACAGTTCGCGCCAGTCGTTCAACTGCCCGATCTTGCTGGAACCGCAATTCCTGCATCTGGCCGATGCGGCGTGGGCGCTGATTGCGCACGAGAAACTGGCGTCGGCCGATGCGAAGCTGGCGCTCTTCAACCCAAGGAATCCGCTCGCCGGCGCAGTGCTGGAAGAGCGGATCGCACACTATGCCGGCATCGGCAAACGCATGGACCACACCCAACCTGAAAAGGCGATTGAACAACTATGAATGCATTGAATATTGCCCCGTTGCTGAGGGGCCTCAGCTTTGACGGCGAAAAGGGCGACATCGTCGTTTTTCGCGAAACAATTAAAACACCCGAACTGGCCTGCACGGCCGCTGATCTGGCCGCGAAATTCAAGAAGGGCGTCCGCTCCGTTGCGGTGGAGGGCGTTGGCGGCTTTCTGCTGGGCGAGGATTACGACGATGCCCTAAACGGCACCAGCAAGGCCACGAAGGCCACGAAGGCCACGGGTCGCGCCGCCGTCGTTGCCAACAAGGTGTCCGTCGTAACCGGCGGCGCCCAGGGATTTGGCGAAGGCATCGTCCGCGAACTGGTCAGGAACGGAGCGATCGTCTTCATCGCCGACATGAACGTTGCCGGAGCCAAGAAGCTGGCGGAAGAGTTGAACGCGCAGGCGGGCCGCACGGTGGCGTTCGGCGTGGCCGTCAATGTGACCGACGAAGCCTCGGTGAAGGCGATGGTCGACGAAGTCGTTTTGACGGCGGGCGGCATCGACCTGTTCGTCAGCAACGCGGGCGTGCTCAAGGCGGGCAGCGTGAAGGAGATGACGCTCAAGGATTTCGAGTTCGTGACGGACGTCAACTATGTGGGCTTTTTCCTCTGCACCAAGCATGTGGCGCCGGTGATGGAAAAGATGAACAAGCCGCTGGGAAACTACTACACGGACATCGTCAGCATCAGCTCCAAGTCGGCGTTGGAAGGTTCCAACAAAAACGGGGCCTACGCCGGTTCCAAGTTTGGTTCCGTCGGCCTGGTCCAAAGCTTTGCCAAGGAACTGGTGGCTGACAATACCAAGGTCAACACGATCTGCCCCGGCAACTTTTTCGATGGGCCGCTCTGGTCCGATCCCGTCCGCGGGCTTTTCGTGCAGTACCTCAGCACCGGCAAGGTTCCCGGTGCGAAAACCGTCGAGGATGTCCGGCGGTTCTACGAAGCGCAGATTCCGATGGGCCGCGGCTGCGACGGCGTGGACGTCACCAAGGCGATCCTCTATTCCGTCGAGCAAAAATATGAAACCGGCCAAGCCATTCCCGTCACCGGCGGGCAAGTGATGTTAAACTAAGGAGCTAACCATGAAGACCAAAGCAGTCAGACTTTACGGCGAGAAGGATTTGCGGCTGGAGGAGTTCGAACTCCCCGCCATCAAGAACAATGAGATCCTGGCCAAGATTGTATCCGATTCCATCTGCATGTCGTCCTACAAGGCCGCGTCGCAGGGCACGAAGCATAAACGCATCCCCAATGACGTTGCAAACGACCCGATCATTATCGGTCACGAGTTTTGCGGCGAGATCGTTGAGGTCGGCGGCAGATGGACGGATCGTTTTAAGGCGGGCGACCGGTTTTCGATCCAGCCCGCGATCAACTATGCCGACGGGCCGGTCGGCATCCTGTCGGCACCGGGCTATTCCTACCGCTACATCGGGGGCGATTCGCAATACGTGGTCATCCCCGCAGAGGTGATGGAACTCAACTGCCTGCTGCCGTTCAACGGAGAGGCCTACTACCACGGATCGCTGGCCGAGCCGATGTCCTGCATCGTCGGAGCCTTCCACGCCAACTACCACACCAAGCCCGGCAGCTATGTCCACGAGATGGGCATTGTCGAAGGCGGCGCCACCGCGATTTTGGCGGGCGTCGGCCCGATGGGGCTCGGCGCGATCGACTATGCCATCCACTGCGACCGCAAGCCCGGCCTGCTGGTGGTGACCGACATCGACAACGCCCGCCTTGCGCGCGCCGCCTCGATTTACACGGTCGAAGAGGCCAAGGCCAACGGCGTGGAGCTCATCTACGTCAACACCGCCGAGGAGGGCAAGGGCGTCGACTACCTGAAGTCGCTCACGCCCAAGGGCGAAGGCTTCAACGACGTGTTTGTCTATGCGCCCGTCCGTCCGGTCGTGGAGCAGGCCGACAAGCTGCTCGGGTTCGACGGATGCCTCAACTTTTTCGCGGGTCCGACCGATCCGGCCTTTTCGGCCGATTTCAACTTCTACAACGTCCACTATGCCGCCACGCACGTGGTGGGCACCAGCGGCGGCAATACCGATGACATGGTCGAGTCGCTCAAGCTGATGGAAGCGGGAATGCTCAACCCCTCCACCATGATCACGCACGTTGGCGGCTTGGATGCCGTCATCGAAACCACGCTCAACCTGCCGAAGATTCCCGGCGGGAAAAAGCTGGTCTACAACAACGTCAGCATGCCGCTGGTGGCGTTGGCCGACCTGAAGAAGATGGAAGGCACCCTGTACAAAGGGTTGGCGGAGATCGTCGAGCGCCACAACGGGCTCTGGAGTCCGGAAGCGGAACGCTTCCTGCTCGCCAACGCCCCGGCCATCTAAAAAAAACGCTCGGCAGAGAACGTAGTGATGCGGCTGCGGTTCCGGAAGGGATCGCAGCCGTTTTGCGTTCCGGAAGGATCTGGCTAACAAAAAAGCCCGGTTGCATGGGCAACCGGGCTTTTAAATTGGAGCGAGCGAAGAGATTCGAACTCTCGACATCTACCTTGGCATGGTAGAGCTCTACCACTGAGCTACGCTCGCTTTTTTCCTCAAAAAGGAAGCGCTATTATTGTGATCGAAGTTTTGTTTGCAAGTGGAAATTTGGCAAAAAAATGGCCTGGTTTCAGGATGGATTGCAAGCGCATGGCAGGGAGTGTTTTAGGTGGATTCTTCGGTGATTGAAATCCGCATGGAAAGCCGTATCCGATCGATTCCCCGGCCTCCAGGCAAGGAGCGTCGGTTGCCGAAGACTCGTTGCGCCGAAAAAAAAGCCCCTGCAAATCGAAGATTTGCAGGGGAGGTTAAACATGGTGAGCCGGGCGGGACTCGAACCCGCGACCCTTTGATTAAAAGTCAAATGCTCTACCGACTGAGCTACCGGCCCATCAAAATGAGACCCATTGCAGGAGGCCGTAGGCTACCCCGCAAAAGAGCGTGTTTTCTACAGAAACGCCCCCCGGGTGGCAAGGGATAAATAGTTGTTTTCTTTTGTTTAACTGCGCCGCGAACTTTACCTATGATACTTGCGCTCGTTGACCAACAGGAACCAAAAGGGAGTTCATGAATGTTGTGGGTTTGATTCTAGGTGGCGGAGCAGGTACCCGTTTGCAGCCTCTTACGCGCGACCGTTCCAAGCCGGCGGTGCCGATCGCGGGAAAATACCGGCTGGTCGATATCCCTATCAGCAACTGCATCAACAGCGGGATACGGCAGATTTTCCTGCTGACGCAGTTCAACAGCGTCTCCCTGCACCAGCACATTGGCGCCACGTACCACTTCGACCAGTTCAGCGGTGGTCATGTGCGCATCCTGGCGGCCGAACAAACGCCCGATTCGATCGGCTGGTTCCAAGGAACGGCCGACGCCGTGCGCCGTTCAATCCGCTACTTCATGGACGACCGGCCCGACCTCGTGGTGATCCTTTCGGGCGACCAGCTCTACCGCATGGATCTGCGCTCGGTGATCGCCACGCACATTGAAACCGGGGCGGACCTGACCATCAGCACCAAGCCGGTGGATCGCGTTGCCGCCGCATCGCTCGGCATCATGCAGGTGGATACAAAAGGCCGGATCGTGCGGTTTGCCGAAAAGCCGGGGAACACTCCCTTGCTGGATGGGCTTCGCGCACCGATCTACACGGAAGAGCGCTACTTGGCGAGCATGGGCATCTACGTGTTCAACATGGAGGTGCTACGGAATCTGCTCTGCTTCAATGACCACGCCGATTTCGGCAAGCACATTATTCCTGGCGCCATCGATTCGCACCGGGTCTACAGCTACATTTTCGACGATTATTGGGAAGACATCGGAACGATCCGCTCGTTTTGGGCGGCCAACCTGGCGTTGACCGATCCGCTGCCGAGCTTTTCGTTCTACGACACCAGTGCGCCCATGTACACCCGCATGCGCTACCTGCCGCCGTCAAAAATCAACCAGTGCGACTTGTCGCGCTGCCTCCTGTCCGATGGTTGCATCATCTCCGGCAAGCGGATCGACCACGCCGTAGTTGGCTTGCGCGCCATCGTGGGCGAGGGGTCGGTCGTCGAAAACTCGATCCTGATGGGGTCGGACTACTACGAACACGGACAGGTCAAAGATCCCTCGGGCGTACCCATGGGCATCGGAAAAAACTGCGTCGTGAAGAATGCGATCATCGACAAGAACGTGCGCATTGGCGACGGCGTGGTCATCTCGCCGGAAGGGAAGCCTTCCGAGGTGGAAAACGAACTGTTTTACATTCGCGACGGCATCATCGTGGTTCCGAAAAACACGGTGATTCCGTCCGGTACCGTCCTTTGATTGTTTATTCGGAGAGGTTGACGATGTGGTTATTTGAAGGAGGTTCTCGCATGAAATACGCTGTATGGCTGCTATTGGGCGTGACGATGCTGCTTTACGGATGCTCGACCGTACCAATCACGGGGCGCAAGCAATTGAAGATTGTTTCCGATGCCCAATTGCTTGCGCCAAGCGCGCAAAGCTACCAGGAGGTCATCAAAAAAGGCCCGCTTTCCACCAACCAGGCACAGGTGGAACAGATCCGTCGGGTCGGGCAGCGGATCGCACACGCCGTCGAACAGTATCTGCAGGAGCAGGGTCAGTCCGGCTTGATCGATGGATTCGCATGGGAATTCAACCTGATCGAGGAGGATGTGCCCAACGCGTGGTGCATGCCGGGCGGCAAAGTGGTGTTCTACACCGGCATACTGCCCTACACGATGGACGAAACCGGCATCGCCGTCGTCATGGGCCATGAAATCGCCCACGCCATCGCCGGTCACAGCGCCGAGCGGGTGACGAACCAAATGCTCCAGCAATACGGGGGATCCGCCGTGTCGATGCTTTCAAAGAATTCGGATTATTACGGGGCCATCATGCAGGCCTACGGATTGACCACGCAGTATGGGGGCATTCTGCCCTATTCGCGCCTTCACGAGAGCGAAGCCGACCGGCTGGGTCTGGTCTTCATGGCAAGGGCGGGCTACAACCCCGAGGCGGCGGTCGGCTTCTGGCAGCGCATGGCCGCCAAAGGTCAATCGACGCCGGCGTTCCTCAGTACCCATCCTTCGGACGAGGCGCGCATACGCGCGCTTCGCGAATCGATGCCCGAAGCATTGCAGCATTACCGCCCATAGCCGCAGATTTTTCAATTATCCCGTGTCCAATTATGGGGGATGTGATACGTTGTTTATGCGGCTCTCAGTCTGTTCCATGATTGGGATTGGGCAGAGGCTGGTGCCGAAAACGCTTCCTATCCAGGAGGAAACATGAAGAAGTGGTTGGCAGTTGCATTGTTCGTTTGCGTAGCCGTGGCCGTACAGGCAGGCGAAGGCAAGAAAAAGGGCCAAGACAAAGGCAAGGGCGGCGATGTGACCAAGGAACAATTTATCGCCCAAGCAAAGAAACAGGCCGAAACCAAAGGCGGCGCGTTCGACCAAGCCAAGGCCGAAGAAAAGTTCAACAAGATGGACAAGAACCAAGACGGCGTTCTTTCCGCCGAAGAAAGAGAACAGGGCGGCAAGAAGAAGGAAAAGAAATCCGCAGACGGCGAATAATCGCTGGTCCGGTTTTCCCGACGGGCGCTCAACCGCCCGTCTCTGCCAAACCCGCGCAACCGCGCGGGTTTTTCTTTTCCACCCTCTCGAATCGGCTACCATCCGCCGCATGTCAACCTACCACCAAGACACCATCGCCGCGATCGCCACGCCGCCCGGGGAAGGCGGCGTTGGCATTGTCCGCATCTCCGGCCCGCAGGTTTGGTCGATTGCCGACAAGCTGTTCCTTCCGTTGGACCTGATTCCGGTCTCCCGGCGCGACCACGGCACGTTCGCCTATGGCCGGGTGGTGGAAGCAAACGGAACCGAAATCGATGCGGGGCTGGCGCTGGTGATGCGCGCACCCAAAAGCTACACCTGCGAAGATGTTGTCGAAATCCAGGGTCATGGAGGATCGGTGGTATTGCGCCGGATCCTGCGCCGCGCGCTCGATGCGGGTGCCCGCATAGCCGAACCGGGCGAATTCACCCGGCGCGCCTTTCTCAACGGACGCATCGACCTCTTGCAGGCCGAGGGCATCTTCGACCTGATCCGCGCGCGTTCCGACCGCGCCGCCCGTGCGGCGCTCGAGCAAATGGAAGGAAAGCTCAGCCGCAGTTTCAACGGCATTTATGACGCGTTTCTGGAGGTGGCCGCCAACCTTGAAACCACGCTCGATTTTGTTGAAGACGAACTTCCGGACGATGTCTTCAAGGGCATTGCCGAACTGCTCGACCGCACATTCCGGGATCTGGACGAACTCCTCGACACCTGGGACGAAGGCCGCCTGCTGCGGGAAGGGGCCCGGGTGGTCATCCTCGGCCGGCCGAACGCGGGAAAATCAACGTTGCTCAACGCGTTGCTGGGGTTCGACCGGGCGATCGTTTCAAGCACGGCCGGCACCACGCGCGACACCATCGAGGAATCCTTTGTGCTCGATGGCATCCCGCTGCGGATTATCGATACCGCCGGGTTGCGCGCGACCGATTGCGAAATCGAGGCCGAAGGAATCCGCCGCGCCGAAGCGCATTCGCAGGAGGCGCATCTGGCGATCTACCTAGTCGATGCCTCTGAACCGCTACACCCCGAGGACCAGGCCCGGCTGGAAAAACTGGTTCCCGCAAAAAGCCTTGTGGTGCTGAACAAAATCGACTTGGGGCGCAAGGTGGAATGGATCGGCGGCATACCGGCGAGCATCGCCAGCGGCCAAGGGATCGGCGAACTGAAGCGGACCATGGCTGCAAAGCTGGAAAAAGGGGCGGATCTGCACGCGCCACCGCACGCGGTCATTTCCGAGCGCCACCGCAACCTGTTGATCCTTGCCCACCGCGAAGCCCGGCAGGCGCGGGGATATCTAAGCGAAAACGTCGAGGAAAACGCCGTGCTGGCCTGCGAACACCTGCGCTCGGCGCTCGAATTCCTCGGCCAGGTGACAGGGCGGGTCTATCACGAAGAGCTGCTAGACAATATCTTCTCCCGCTTCTGCATCGGCAAGTGAGGGTCGAACGCCAGCGGGCATCCGCCGCATTTGGGCCGTGTGTTGCAATGTTCCTTGCCCAGCCGGACGATGAGCGCGTGGTATTCATTGAAGAGTTGCGCATCGGCGGGCAGGCGGTCGGTGAAAAGTTTGGCAATGGCACCGTATGGTGTTTTTTCATCGCACCATCCATGGCGCATGAGGAAGCGGCGGGTGTAGGCATCGACCACAAACACCGGCCGGTTACCGGCATAGAGCAGGATGGAGTCCGCCGTTTCCGGGCCGACGCCCTTCCACGAAAGCAGCTCCGACCGCAACTCTTCCGTTCCGAGCGCGAAGAGCGCGTCGAGCGAGCCGTCGAAGCGGATCCGGATGGTTTCGGCCATCGCCTTGATATAGCCCGCCTTTTGGTTGAAGTAGCCCGCCGGACGAATCCATTCGGCAATCTGCTCGCGGGACGCCTGATCAAGCACTTCAAGGGTTAACGCCGCGTGCCCGCGCAGGTTTGCAATCGCCTTTTCGACATTCGTCCACGCCGTATTCTGCGTCAGGATGGCGCCGATCATCATCTCCAGGTGGGTTTGGGCCGGCCACCAGTGTTGCGCGCCCCAGCGGGCGTGTAGCGCGTCGTAGGCTAGGCGTATGAAACGCTCGTCCAAATTCCGCAATTCCCCACCGGGCTAGGCGATGTCGCTGGGCATGTCGATCGGCGTCCGTTCGAGATGCCAGATTTGGTCGCAATAGTCCTGGATGGAGCGGTCGGAGGAGAACCAACCCATCCGGGCCACGTTGAGGATGGCCTTTTCCGCCCACTTCGACGGCGAGGCGTAGAGCGCGTCCACCGCTTCGTTGCACTGGATGTAGGACTCGAAGTCCGCCAGGTAGAAGTAGTAGTCGCCATGTTCGGTAATGTCGTTGTAGATCTCCTTGAACAGGTGTGGCTGGGATGGATCGAACACGTTGTCGCGGATGGCTTCGACCACTTTCTTGAGGTCGGTGGATTTTTCCGCGTAGGACCACGGGCTGTAGCCCTTGCGGCGCAGCACCGCCAGCTCCTCGGTGCGGAGGCCGAAGATGAAGATGTTGTCTTCCCCGACGTGCTGGGCGATTTCGATGTTGGCACCATCCCAGGTTCCGACGGTAAGCGCGCCGTTGAGCGAGAGCTTCATGTTCCCGGTTCCGGACGCTTCGAGGCCCGCCGTGGAGATCTGTTCCGAAATATCGGCGGCGGGAATGATTTTTTCCGCGAGCGAGACATTGTAGTCGGGCAGGAAAACAATCTTCAGGCGGCCCGCCACATCGACATCGCTGTTGATGGTGTCGGCCAAGGTGTTGATCAGCTTGATGACCAACTTCGCCATCTGGTAGGCGGGTGCCGCCTTGGCCGCGAAGATGAAGGTGCGGGGCTGGATCTTGGCCTTCGGGTTTTCCTTGATCTTGTTGTATAGATAGATGATGTGCATCGCCTTGAGCAATTGGCGCTTGTACATGTGCAAACGCTTGATCTGCACATCGAACAGCGAATCGGGGCTCACTTGGTATCCGGTCAGCTCGCGGATGGTGTTGCTGAGCGCCTTCTTGTTTTCACGCTTGATCTCCATGAACCGCTTCTGCACGGCCTTGCTGGAGGCGTGTTGCTCGAACGCACCAATCAGGGAGAGGTCGGATTTCCATTCCTCGCCAATCTTGCTGGTGACCAGTTCGCTGAGCGCGGGATTGGCCTTGATAAGCCAGCGGCGGTGGGTAATCCCATTCGTTACGTTGCAGAATTTGCCGGGATAGATTTTGTCGAATTCGGGCATGGTCTGAGTGCGGAGCAGCTCGGAATGGAGGGCGGAAACACCGTTGACCTTTCGGCTGCCGACGACCGAGAGGTTCGCCATGCGAATCTGCTTGTGCGGTCCTTCCTCCACCAGCGATACCTTGCGCATGAGTTCTCCATCGCCCGGGAAATTGACCTCCACTTTCTGCAAGAAGCGGTAGTTGATTTCGAAGATGATCTGGATATGGCGCGGCAATACGCGCTGCAGGAGATCCACAGTCCATTTTTCGAGCGCTTCGGCCAGCAACGTGTGGTTGGTGTAGCAGAAGGTGTTGACGGTGATGTCCCACGCCTTATCCCACGGGATGCGCTCCTCGTCGTGCAGGACGCGCATCAGCTCCACGATCGCCAAGGTTGGGTGGGTGTCGTTGAGCTGGATCACGTTCTTTTCGGCAAACCTGTCGAAGTTGTTGTGGTTTTTCTTGTAGCGGCGGATGATGTCGCGCACCGAGCAGGAGGCGAGGAAATATTCCTGGATGAGGCGCAGTTCCTTGCCGGCATAGGTGTAGTCGGAAGGATAGAGCACCTTCGAAACGTTTTCGGCCCAGTTCTTTTCCTCGACCGCGCGGACATAGTCGCCCTGGTTGAAGACATCGAGCCGGAACCCTTCCGCCGGCTGGGATTTCCACAGGCGGAGCATGTTCACGGTGTTGACATGGTATCCGATGATCGGCACATCGTAGGGAACGGCTTCGAACATCTGCCAATCCTCCCATACGTCCTGCGCGCCGCGCCCGGGAATGAAGTTTTTCTTCACGCGGCCATAGACGCAGACCGGCAAGGTGTATTCGGGCCGGATCAACTCCCACGGATAGCCGAGGGTCAGCCATTCATCGGGACGTTCGCGCTGCCAACCGTTTTCGAATTCCTGCCGGAAGATGCCATGCTCGTAGCGGATGCCGTAGCCGAAGGCCGGCAGTTCCTTCGTGGCCAGCGAATCCAGGTAGCACGCCGCCAGCCGTCCGAGGCCGCCGTTGCCAAGGCCGGCTTCGACATCCAGCTCCATGATCTCCTCGACGCTGATGTCCAGTGGCTTGAGCGCTTCGGCGGAGATTTTCTCGATTCCCAGGGAGTAGACATTATTCACCAGCATCTTGCCGATGAGGTATTCCATCGAAAGGTAGTTCACGCGGCGCACGTCCTGGTCGAGGTATTGCCGCTGGGTGGCAATGAACCCGTCTACCGCCATGTCGCGCACGGCATGGGAAAAGCACATCATTTTGTCAAACGTAGTGGCGGCCCGCAGATCCTTTCCCCGGCTGTACTTGAGGTGGAAAAGCGCGCGTTCGGCAAGGGAGTCGGGGGTTATGTTGTCTTTAAAGTGTGACATTTTCTGTATTCCTTGGCTGTGCAAGTTCGGTCAATGGGGCTCTACTTAGCCTAGCGGGTAGGGGGATGCAAGCCCCGTT
>JBGSLE010000490.1:0-7427 GCA_041740875.1 Pontiella sp.
TACGGAGCGGTATGCCGAACAGGCGGTGGAATTCATCGGGCGCAAGCGCAGCAATCCGTTCTTTCTCTACTTTGCCCACATGTATGTCCACGTGCCGATCTTCGTGCCGGAACGGTTCATGAAGCAATCGACCAACGGCCCCTACGGCGGCGCGGTCGAGTGCATCGACTGGACGATGGCCGTGATTTTTGCGGAGCTTGAAAAACGCGGATTGGATGAAAACACCCTGGTTATCTTCACGAGCGACAACGGGTCGCGGGCCCGCGACGAAGGCGGCAGCAACGCACCGTTGAGGGGAACCAAGGCGACCTCGTGGGAAGGAGGCATCCGCGTGCCGTGCATCCTGCGCTGGCCCGGTAAAATCGAAGCCGGAAAAACCTCGGAGGAAATCGCCACCGCGATGGATTTTTTGCCCACCCTCGCGACTCTTGCGCAGACCGAACTCGCACCGGCCGGCCAGATCGACGGCATGGACATGAGCGAACATATTCTGGGGAAATCCCCGACGTCCGGCCGCGATACGTTTGCCTACTATTTCAGGAACGACCTCCGGGCCGTCCGGCAGGGCGACTGGAAACTGCACGTCGCCACAGGCAACGACTGGCGGGCTGCCCCCATGTGCGCGCTGTACCATCTCAGAACCGATCCCGGCGAAACGACCGATTGCGCCGCAACTGAACCGGAACGCGTTGCGGAGCTTTCCGCGCTGGCCGACCGCTTCCGCGAAGAGATCGGCGACGAGCGCCTCGGGCTCAAGGGCCGGTGCCGCGAACCGGGACGCGTGGCCAAAGGTATTCCGCTGACCTCCTACAACGAAAACCATCCCTACATGGTCGCCATGTACGACCTCGAAGAGGGCCGGACGATGTGCGGCTAAGGCAAAAAAAAAGCCCGGCGTTCGACCGGGCTTTCGAGGCAAATTTATGCCGTCTTTATTCCGGTCCGATCCGGTAGAAGGCGGCTTTTTCGGTCTGTTCCACATAAACCGCGTGGTTGGTGCCATCCGTTGTGCTGGAATAGCTCAGGTTGGTGGGGATGAACGCGTTGATTCCATCATCCGATATGGGAGCCATCATCCAAACACCCGTGGCGAGGTTGGTGGTGTACCACACATACGAATAGCCCACGTTGGCGCCGTTAAATCCCATCCTGATCTGATTGCCACCACTGATGGGTTCAAAGCTGCCAACCGTGTCGGGGCCCGGTTCCGCAGGGTACGAGGCCTCGACCTTCAGGTCGGCAAACCCACCGCCGTACGCGTGGCGCAGATATGCGGCCTTGATGGACGCGAGGCTGTTGACGGATCCGAAACTATGGATATTGGTTTCGGCGGCGCCGCTGCCGAAAGTGACTTCGATGAAGCCCGTGCCGTTCGTCTGGTAGCTCAATGTCCCGATGACGTCGGTGCCCGGCCCGCCGCTTTGCTCAAGGGTAAATACGAAATCGATGACAACGTTTTGGGTGTTTAGCAGAATCTGATTGGACGCTTGCCCCCCGATTCTTATGAAGTTATTGGTGACGCCGTCTACCGTCCCTTTTTTGTTGTCGAACGTGAATGTTGCCGTGCCGGGAGGCGGGACGGGGGTCGCGTTGTGCAGCCCAATATAGAGATCGTAGGACCACATGTTGTATTTCCCCGTCATAACCACCTTGGTGACCGTAGAGGTTATGCTCGTATCGAGCGGCTTGAGGCAATAAATCGTGTTTGCACCTCCCATCTTCAGGTATCCATCGCCATTGAGCGATTGGTAGACAAGTGTCCCTTTGTTCGTATCGGTGATCGTGGCACTTTCATCTGTCGTGTACCACCCATCACCCAGGATATCGGCTCCCTTGTTGTCCGTACTCCGCGTGCCGTCGGCGTAGCCGTTGAAGTTTTCGTTGAGCGCCAGATAGCTCACGGTTGTAGGCGGCGGAGGTGGCGGTGGAGGCGGCAACGGATCCGCCCCCGAAACGACCGTTGCGCTGGAGAGCTTGATGTTTCTTGTTGGGCCGGAGCTGGCTGTGGCCGTCTTGACAAAAGCGCCAATGTGCGTGCTGTCGTCGAACAGGTCGGCATAGGTGAAACCGGCGGGCCAGGCCCCGCTGGCATGCACGCCAAGACCGTCACTATCGACCGTCCAGCCTGCTGCGTTCACGGCTGCGGTCAGGGTGAAGCCGTTGATCTGTGTAGCGGTTCCTCCCGTTGCTACGGATTGACGGACGATGCCGTCGGAGACGTTGATGCTATAGCCACTTGACCACGCGGCTGTAAACGAAAAGCACGGTGTTTCGGCGAAAAGGCCGTCGCCGGATTGAAGCGTAAAGTTCAGTTCCTTGTAGCCCGCGATGAGTGCGGGGACTACCCAGGTTGCGGTCATGCCTTGTTCAGGGTTTTCGGTCGCATTGATCGAGTTGAGGCTTACGAGGCCTCCAAAACAGACCTTGGCGTTCGTGAGGGTCACGGAGCCGGCTCCGTCCAGCTCGTCGGACGTTATGATGGCCTCCGCATAGCCGTTATCGACCAACTTGAATCCGGCATTGGTGGTTCCGGATCCTCCGGAGCTGAGCACACCGTTTTCGAAGTCATCATAAATGGAGTTGGTGCCTGCAGGTGCTGGCGCGCCGGTTTCCGCCGGCAGCTGTTGTTTGAAAAAGGTGATAACCAAGTGGGATTCATAGTCGAGCAGCACATGGCCATAAGGGTGTATGTAGGTTACGCAGGGCGCTCCGGCAGTGGAAGGGTAGTAGAGTCCGTAGTCGGGACCCGCGCTCCAGGGGCTGCTTCCCAGCGTGCAACCGTTCCTGCTCAGCGTTACGCCCATTTGGTATTGCGTGTAGGTGTGATATTCGTCGTTTTCGCCGTCCAACATGATCGCGGGCCGCCGGACAAGCGGTTTGGATCCGCTGTAGGTATCGGGACAATTGGCCGGGCAATAGGCGGTAAAGGAATCGCCGCGTTCGTGCATCAGCAAGTAGAGAAACACGGCTCCGTTTGAAAACCCGAAGCCGAATACCTTGTTGGTGTCGGTGTTGTAATCGGCCGTCATCGTACCGAGCATCGCATCGAAGAGGTGGAGGTCGCGGTCATTGTCTTTGCCTATATTCCCCTGCCAGCGCCGGGTTTCAATGGTCTCATCCGGCAAAACGCGGTCGAGCCCCTGCGGATAGACGACGACCGCTTCGGGCCACTCTTCGTGAAGGTGAATGAGGTCCTTGAAGCCATCGACACGGTTGTTGGCGCCGTGGAAGGCAAAAATCACGGGGCTGTTCGACACCACCGTTCCTTGCGGCGTGGCCGGGTAATAGACCAAGGCGGTGCGCGTGTTCGTGGTGCCGGCGTTGTCCACTACCTCCCAGGTTAGGGTGGTGCTCATTTGGGCGGCGTCCGCAGCGGCCAGAAAGGCCAAACTGCCTAAACAGGCAACGATACGATTCATACTTGCTCCTTAGTGCGTGGCGGTACGGATGTGGAATTCCGACCCGTTTATGGCCGCGAATCTAGCATCCATGTTTATTTTCACAACATAAAAGCGGTAAAATAACACAATAAAATCAGGCGATGCTGAAGCGACGCTTTCTTGAAACAGATTGGCTAGGCCATCTGCCGGTTCTTCCGCCCGGCCCGCCGCAACAACCAGCCGATCACCAGGATGCCGCCGCCGGCCAGCACAAACATGGAGCGGCCAAGCAACGGGTTGGGGATCAGAGCGCCCGACAGGATGAAGAGTCCTTAGGTCGTGAAAAACTGCCGACGGGGTCTGACTGCGGCAGGAAGGAACGACCCCGTGGATCTTTTGACAAAACTGCCAAGGGCCAGCCGGCAAGGGATCATACTTCTGCCGACTCCGGAGGATCTGGAGAATTTGAGAAATAAATACACAAATAAACATTGACGCGGCGGCGGCGGGATGCGATACGTATGTGTGATAAATAACCACACATAGTCGCATGCTGCGACTCCTAGTGGCGAGTTCAACACAGGAACAAAAGGAGAAACCGGATGAAAAGCAGGACGCACAAGTCAATCGTAGCGCTATTCGCAATCGGGACTGCCGTGGCCATGGCCCAGGACAACGCCATTTTCGATGACTTTGAAAATGGCGACTTGGCCACCGGCGGGGCAGGCACGACCAATGCCGGCTTCTTCAAGGCCACCAGCGGTGGAACGGCCGTCGAAACCAATGGTGTCGCCATCGTAACAGCGACGGCAAAGAACGCGACCTATGGGATCGTAAGCACGAACAGCTTCAATGCGATGACCGATGCCGCGGCTGGATTCACGGCGCAATGGGTTGTGCCCTCTCTCCCGCTAGGCGGCAACTATGGTACGATGAGTTTCACCCTGCAATCGGGATCCGGGTTGTTCTCGCAGACCAACGCATTATCTTTTGCGGTCAAGTACATAACGGGCGGTAGCACGTTCTCCGTGGATGCCTATAATGGAGGATCATCGACATCGCTGGTGTCGGCAATCGCCTCGGGTCAAGGAAACAGCGGATACACGTTGACCGCGACCGTGAACGAAGCGGGGTGGTCCATAACCGGACTCAATGTGAATACCAATGGAACCTGGGTTGATGGCTTTACCTACGCCGATTTGTTCGATGAAACGACCCACGTCGGTGGCTTCATTAACCGGGGAGGAGTCGCAACCAGTAAAGAGCTAAGGCTAAGCCATGTGACGGTAATCGGGGCGGACGGGGAGCCTCCTCCGGCGGATCCGGCATTGATTGTCGGCATCGAACCGGTTGAGGGCAGCCTGATCAAGCTGATTTTTTCGGCACCCAGCCCCTCCACCACGTATCCGAAAAGCACTACCGATCTTGCGGCCGGCGGCTGGGCCGGCGTGCCGCACTCGGACGACGGCATCAACCCGTTCGTCGTCACCAACCTGGACTATTCCAGTGCATCCGACACCAATGTGGCGATCTATGTCGAGGCTACCAATGCCGCCGCTTTCTACAGCTTCGGCGCGGAGTAGCCCTTTTCAGCTGAAACAAAGCGTGATGCGGCTGGATTGACCGTGGCCGAAGCGCGTTTGTGCCGGGACAGCCCCGTCCAAACTACGGTTCGAAGCCAGTGTTGACGCACCCCGCAGGGGGACTATGTGGCCATGTCAGCGGGCTTCGGAATCTCAAGGAACATACCGATGACAAACAGAATGCAGAAAACAATCGCCGCGCTATTCACCATCGGGGCCGCCGTGGCCATGGCGCAGGACAACATCGTGTTCGACGACTTTGGCAATGGCGACCTGGCCACTGGCGGAGCGGGGACGACCAATGCCGGCTTCATCAAGGCCACCAGCGGAGGAACAGCCACCGAAACCAATGGTGTCGCCATCGTAACAGCGACGGCAAAAAACACGACCTGCGGGCTCGTAAGTTTGAACAGCTTCAATGCGGCGGTCGGCGGATTCACGGCGGTGTGGGTTGTGCCAACGCTCCCCCTCGGCGGCAACTATGGTACGTTGAATTTCACCCTGCAATCCGGAAGCGGCCTCTACTCGGACAACAAGGCATTGTCTTTTGCGGTCAAGTATGTAACGGGCGGCAGCACGTTTACCGTGGATGCCTTTAACGGAACAAAGGCAACGCTGCAATCCGGAAGTAGCACGGCAGGGGCAAACGACGGGTTTACGTTGACCGCGACCGTGAACGAAGCGGGGTGGGCCTTTGAAAGCACCAAACTCGGCATGTATGCCAATGGTTCTTGGACAAACGGCTACGCCTATGCCGACCTGTTCGATGACAGCACCCACGTCGGGGGCTTTATTAATCGGGGAGGAGTCGCAAGCAATAAAGAGCTAAGGCTGAACAGCGTCACGGTACTTGGGGCGCCTGTTCCTGTGGCACCAGCAAGAATTATCGGCATAGAACCCGTTGGGGACAATCTGGTCAGGCTGATAATTTCAGCGCCCGGTTCGGCCGCCATGGATCCATAAAAAAACCACGATAGTAGGGAGTGGTATTCCGGCGCGAATCACCGATCTCAAAAATCAAAGAGGAAAGACGGATGAATGGCAGGATTCGCAGTTCAATCGTAGCGCTATGCGCAATCGGGGCTACCGTGGGTTCGGTTCGGGGAAACGTCATTTTCGACGACTTTGAAAACGGCGACCTTTCCACCGGCGGGGCAGGCACGACCAATGCCGGTTTCATCAAGGCCACCAGCGGGGGAACGGCTGCCGAAGCCAATGGCTACGCCTCCATAACGGCCACGAGCAAGAACACGACCTACGGGCTCGCCAGCATCCGCTCCTTCAATGCATTGGCCGATGCCGCGACTGGGTTCACGGCGCAGTGGTTCGTGCCATCGCTTCCCGCAGAGCTAGGCGCCAACTGGGGTACATTGACTTTCACCCTGCAATCCGGTTCCGGATTGTTCGAGCAGACCAATGCATTGTCATTTGCGATCAAGTATCAAACCGGAGGCAGTCTGTTCAGCGTAAATGCCCATAAGGGCGGATCAACGACATCGCTGGTGTCGGAAATCGAGGCGGCATCGGCAAACCCCGGGTTCACGCTGACCGCGACCGTGCGCGAAGCGGGGTGGGCCATCGACAGCGCCGACCTTAATGTGCATCTCAGCGGTGCCTGGCCCGCCGGCCATGCCTACGCTGACCTGTTCGACGGCAGCACCTATATCGGCGGCTTTATCAACCGGGGAGGCGTCGCAACCGCTAGAGAATTGCGGCTAAGCCAAGTCACGGTAATAGGGCCGCCAGAGACGACGACACCGCCCGTTGTGGCGCACTACCGGTGGGCCATGGAGGATTCCGCCGTGGAAGGAGGCGCGGAAATGGCGCTTTACAACAGCATCGCGTTCGTGCCGGGCAAGATCGGCAACTCGCTGCAGCTGAAAACCACGGACGACCCCATCCGCGCGCTGGGCTATGCGATTACTCCGGACATCGCCCTAGATCCTTCGGGTAACTACACGCTGGCGTTCTGGATGCACCCCGGCGCCTATTCCGAATCGAACGCCTGCGTGGTGAGCAAGCGTGACTCCCTGGACCAGTTCCAGCTCGTGCTCGGCGCCGACACCGGCAGCCGGAGGCTCTCGGCAACAGTCTGGGATGCGACGGGAACCCAATCCGCCACCGTGACGGCGTCTGCCACGCTGCCGATGAACCGTTGGAGCCATGTGGCGCTGCGCGTCGACAACGCGGGCGGAACGCTCAAGATCTTCATCAACGGCGTCGAGTCGGACGGCACCTCCTTGGCGTTTGATCCGGCAACGGCTACCGATGCGCTGGTGTTCGGCCGGTTTCCCTCCGACGTCGGGCAGGGCGGCCTCCCCGTCTATTTCCGCAGCTACAACGGCGGCTACGACGACGTCCGGCTCTATGCGGGCGCCGCCCTCGAACCGTCGGCCATCCACGCGCTGGCCTCGGAGGATCCGGAACCCGACCACAACTGGCGCTTCGACGACGACGCCAAGGA
>JBGSLE010000491.1:0-6049 GCA_041740875.1 Pontiella sp.
ATTGGCGTTTACCGCCGCCGGGCGCAAGCGGATCGCCGAATCAATTTCCAGCCTTCGAATCGACCTGCTTGAGGCGGCGCGCACCGTACCCCGCATCTTCGTAGACCGGTTCGCCTTCCGGCAGCAAATGGGCGTGCAGCACAGGATCTGGCTTATTGGGCATGATCCACTCGCCGAGGCCATAGACGGCACCACCGCCCAGCAGGGTGACAATGCCGATGGCGATTTTTTCCTGGGCATATTCCAGATCGTCCGGATCCACATCCTCCGGATCCTCATCGTCGTCAATCAACAAAAACCCATAGGCAGCGACGCCAAACCCCACGACCGCGACGGCCGCACCCGCCACCTTGAGCGTTCCTCCGACCACGGTCCGGGCCATGTCACTGGCGTCCTGTAGATCGGAATCGATTTCCGGCAACGTCAATATCCGCTCGTCGCCCTCGGCCAAGATGAATTGGGCATGGGTTGCTCTCTTGGGAACCTTCAAAACGCAGGGCGTTGTGCCGCTCCGGCTTCCCACCCGAACGTGGACGCCTTCGGGCACCGAGGTAAATTCGATCCGTCGCGTCACACACCCGGCCAAAAGCACGGGAACCAAAACCACCGCCACCGCCTTGCTAAACCCGTCTGTTCGCATGCCTGCCAGCGCCACCAATTATTCCGCCTTTTTCCTGCGCTTTTTCGGCGCATCCGACGGCGGGGCCTCCTTGAATTTTTCAAGTTTGGCGATGTAGTCGGACGGACCCCACTTTTCGTCGCACCCGCCGATTTTTCCCAGCGACTTGCCGTCGGTGGAGACCAGGTAGGCGCAGGGGTACCCGCTGCACGGGAAATCCGCGACCAGGTCGGGATTGCGCTTCTTCCATTTTTCGCCCTCGGCGCGATCGGAAAAGTCGGCCACATAAAGCACAAGGTTGGCCTTGGCGTATTCCTTGAATTCGCTTCGTTCGAGGATGTTTCCGTCCAGCAGCCGGCAGTAGCCGCACCATTCGGGGGCGGTATAGAGAAGGAGGATCGGAAACCCGAGTTCATCCGCCTCGGCCTTGGCCTTGGCGTAGTCCTCGTGCCATTTGAGCGTCCGCTCCTTGACGGCCTGCTGCTTGAGCCGGTTCGCCTGCTCCTGCTCGTATTCACGGACATAGCGCTGGTCTTCGGCCGAGAACGTGCCGATATCGAACGGATGGATCTGCCGCGTCTTCCCGATTTGGAGGTAAACCTGGCCGTCCTTCACCCGCACCAGCTCCGCCTCCAGGGTTTTTCCTTCGGTGTTGGTCCACGTGCGGGCCTGCACGGCGCAGGCCGCCCCCAGCATCGCCACAAGATAAATCGCCTTCATTGCATCCCCCTTATTTTTGCCTGATCTTCAACTGCTCCGCCCCGCCGAGTTCGGCGAAGCCGGTTTTTTCGAGGTCGGTCCAGAGCGTACCGTCGCCGGCGTGGATGATGTTGAGCTTCACGCGCGGGTTGAGGGTGTCGGCGAAACGCCACTGGGCGTAGGCGACCGGATCGCCGAACGCGGCGGTCTTGAGCTGCAGTCCGTTGGCCTTTTCGCCGTCGACCTTTTCGAGCGCGGAGGCCTTGGCCTGGCCGAGCACGCGCACCTTGTCGGCGCTGATGGCGGCGGTCAGCTTCTGGATTTCGGCCGCTTTCTTGAGGGTCTGGGCACCGATGCCTGCCACCTGCTTTTCGAGGTCGGCGGCGATTTCGGCCTTGAGCTTTTCGGTCTCCTGCACCACCTGCTCGCCGCGCTGCTTGATGAGCGAGAGCTCGGTGTTGAGTTCGGCCTCCTTGCGGGCGGTGTTTTGCCGCTCCTTGTTGGTGAGGTCCTGTTCGACGGCCACGCTGGCCTGTTGGATCGGGGCCCTGATTTCGTCGGGCACCTCGACGTGGCGGATGAGGGCGTTGTAGACCTTGATTCCCTTCGGGCCGAGCGTCTGTTCGAGCGATTCCTTGAGGTCGTTCTGGAACTGCTCGCGGCCTTCGCCGACGATGAAATCCTTGGCGCGGTATTCGGATCCCTTGTTGCGCGAGATGGAGGTGATCTGCGGCATGATGATCTTGTCGATCACGGCGGGCAGGTCGCCGTAGCGGCGGAAGATGCCGGCGATTTCGGAGGGGTCGAACTCGAACTCGACCGTCATGTCGAGGCTGATCGTGAACCCATCGCGCGAGGGGAAGCTGACGAGTTCCATCAGGTTGACCTCGTCCGCCAGGGCCGCTGCCGCCGCCGGCGCCATGGGGCGCTTGCGCTTGTCGACCTCGAAATCGACCTGCTGGCCGCGCCGGAAGAGCGAGCCGGCGACGGACTTGCCCTGGCTGTAGTAGTCGGCGCGCTTGGCTTCCTGCCTTTCGAGCAGGTTGCTTTGCAGCTCGTTGAGCACCAGGTTTTGCCCCAGCTGGCGGGCCTTGGTGACCACCTCGCCGCCGCCCTGCCCGAGCAGGGAGACCTGGTTGATGCCGATCTCGAGGACATCGACTTTGTATTCCTTCGGGTTGACGTAGTAGAGCCCCGGCTGGAGGATGTCGCGCCGCACCCCTTTTTGCGCGGCGGCGGCGAATTCGCCCGTGGGCGCCTGCGCGCCGGAGAGCGAGGTGACCACGCCGGCATAGCCGATCGGAATGCTGATCGCGTCGATGATCTCAATGTTGTAGCCCTGCGGATTGAGGCGGTATTTGCCGGGGCCGAGCACGCTGTGCCAAATCCCCTTCTGCCCGCGCTTGGCGATGAATTCGCCCGTCGGCAGCTCCGCCCCGACCTTGGAGGTCACGACGCCGACCTTGCCGGCCGGGATGATGGTGACCGGGACGATCTGGTGTTCGTAGAAGATCGGGTTAAGGAAGTGCCGGCCTTCGCCGAGCGGCTCCTCCCAGATCCCCTTCTGCCCCTTGCGGGCCAGGATTTGATCGGGTTCGAGCGGATCGCCGTTCTTGGCGGTGACGATCGCCATCTGGTTGGGGCCGACGTAGAAGCGGCAGAAGCCCCACAGCCAGAAAACCTGCAATAACGTAACGGCCAAAACGATGCCGACCACGATTTTGACGATGTGCTTCATTGCGCACCTCCCTTCGCCGGCGCAAACGTGTCGAAGATCTTGCCGATCCCCTGCCCGTCGGAACTCAGCACGGATGAAACGTTCGGGCCGAGTTTTTCATAGAGCGTGTAGCGCGCGAAACCCTCGCCGCCGCCCAGCGCGG
Organism: Pontiella sp.; assembly: GCA_041740875.1. Lineage (GTDB taxonomy): Bacteria > Verrucomicrobiota > Kiritimatiellia > Kiritimatiellales > Pontiellaceae > Pontiella. The sequence continues at coordinate 3,199 of JBGSLE010000491.1, forward strand.
AGACGCGGTTTTCCAACACGGCGGCCTCGGCCTCGTTCTGCGCCTTGATGGCATCCTTTTCGCCATCGGCGGTAAGCAGGATGGATTCGGCCTGGAAGAGCGCGGCCTCGTATTCGATCTGCGCCACATCCAGCTCCTTCTGCGCGGAGATCAGCCGCACGGACTGGTCCTGCTGGGCATCGATCACGGCGAGGATGCGCTTAGTGTCGGCCTCGACCTTTTCGCGGTTCTGGATGGCGAGCATCTCCTGCTTGGTCAACTCGGCCTTGGATTTGGCCTGCACGATCTGCTGTTCGTATTTCGCGGCCTCCTGCACGGCCATTTCGCGGTCGCGGTTAATGCTGGCGATTTCGTCGGGCACGATGATCTTGCGGACGAGTACCGACTTGATGTCGATGCCCCACCCCTTCGACTTGCTGCGCAGATGCACTTCGAGGTCGCTCTGGAACTTTTGGCGGGTCTCGCCGACGATGAAGTTGACCGCCGGATGCTTGCTGCCCTCGATGCGGCTGAAGCCGCGGGCGCGCGGCAGGATCAGCTTCTTGATGATGTCGTCCATGTCGCCGACGCGGTGCGTCAGGAAGGCGGCCTCGGCGCGTTCGATGCCGAATTCGATGGTTCCTTCGACCGTGACGCCGAAGCCGTCGAGGGTCAGGAAGTTGATCACGTCGGATCCGGACATTTCGAAGCGCTGGCTCTGCAGGTTGACCTCGACGGTGTTGTAGATGTAGGGGTTGAGGTAGTGCGTGCCGGGATCGAGCAGCAGGCCGCCGACGCCTTTCAGCCCGTCGGCCACCATGAAGGTGTTGCGCTGCCCCTCGGGGATTTCGCCGTTGAGCACATCCGTTCCGGTCAGCGCGGTCACCACGCCGACGTGGCCGGGGCGGATGCTGATGGCGTCGAATTCGTTCACGTCGTAGGCGAAGGGGTTGATGCGGTATTTGCCTGGCCGCAGGATTTCCTCGACGATGCCGCGCTGGCCGTCGGTGGCGATGATTTCGCCGGGCGGCAATTCGCCGCCAAAGAGGCGGGTCATCACCCCGAGCTTGCCGGCGGGCACGTCGACGATCCGTTGGATGCGCCAGCCCCAGGTATAGGGGTTGCGGAAATAGCGGCCTTCGGCGAGCACGTCGAGCTGGATGCCCTTCTGCTTCGTGTCGAGCGCGATCACCTGCCCCGGCGGGAGGTTTTCGCCCGTTTTGCGGATCAGCACCGCGATCTCCCCGGCGCCGGGCTCGATCCGGCAAAAGAACCAGATAAAGACAAACAACGCTACGAAAGCGCCCGCCACCAGTACCGGAACAAAATGCAGCACCGGCAGCTTCAGCTGGATTTTCGGCGGCTTGAAGTCGACTTGACCACGCATAACCCTACCTCCCTGTTTGAAAGAGTGCCAAACGCTACCATGCGGCAGAAACGCAACCACTATTAATTTGCCGCGAATTTATACCGCCACCCCTGCGGCGAACCGCCCGCATCCGGTGCCAACTTTGTGTCGTAATCGTTGCAATCGCCTGTTTGCGGTGGTAGCTTCGCACCGGTTTTTTGAACGAAAGATGCACCAATGGCAGATAATAAACGCGCTAAAGATTCCCGACCCGGCAAGTCCGAAAAGAAAGGTCCGCCGCCCATGCCCATGCGGGGCCTGGCCATCTCCTTCCTGATGATGGCGGTGTTCCTGACGGTCCTGCACCTCTTTTCCAACTCATCCCAGGCCTCCGGCGAGATCGAGTACACCGACTTCGTGAACATGGTCAAGGCCGGCCGCATCTCCAAGGTGGACATCGCCCACGACGGCGCCGGAAACCACTATGTCACCGGCGAATCGAAGGACTTGAACAAGGCCGGCACGACGCAATTCCGCACCGAAATCATCCTGACCGAAAAAATGATGGAGATGCTGGAGGCGAACGGCGTCCAGGTGAAGGTCAAGCGGCCCAAGACCATGCTGGTTTCCATCCTGGCCAACGTGCTGCCGTTCATCCTGATCTTCGGCATCATCTACTTCATCTTCATCCGCCAGATGAAAAACGCCGGCCGCGGCGCCATGAGCTTCGGCAAGAGCCGCGCCAAGCTGCTGACGCAGGACAAGAACAAGATCACCTTCAAGGACGTGGCGGGCGTCGACGAAGCCAAGGAGGAGCTCCAGGAGGTCGTCGAGTTCCTTAGGGATCCCAAGCAGTTCCAAAAGCTGGGCGGCAAAATGCCCAAGGGCGTGCTGCTTTCCGGCGCGCCGGGCACCGGCAAGACGCTGCTGGCCAAGGCCGTCGCCGGCGAGGCCGACGTGCCGTTCTTCACCATCAGCGGCTCCGACTTCGTGGAAATGTTCGTCGGCATCGGCGCCTCCCGCGTGCGCGACATGTTCGAGCAGGGCAAGAAAAACGCCCCGTGCATCATCTTCATCGACGAAATCGACGCCGTCGGCCGCAGCCGGTTCAGCGGCATCGGCGGCGGGCACGACGAGCGCGAGCAGACCCTTAACGCCCTGCTCGTCGAAATGGACGGTTTCGACACGCAGGAAGGCATCATCATCGTGGCCGCCACCAACCGCCCCGACGTGCTCGACCCCGCCCTGCTCCGTCCCGGCCGCTTCGACCGCCAGGTGGTCGTCGACCTCCCCACCCTCGAAGGCCGCGAGCAAATCCTCAAGATCCATTCGCGCAACGTGCGCCTTTCGGACAAGGTCGAACTCAAGAAAACGGCGCGCGGCACGCCGGGCTTCTCGGGCGCGGACCTCGCCAACCTCGTCAACGAAGCCGCCCTGCTCGCCGCGCGGAAAGGGCTCACCGCCGTCACGCTCGCGGAAATGGAAGAGGCCCGCGACAAGGTGCGCTGGGGCCGTGAGCGCCGC
>JBGSLE010000492.1:0-3877 GCA_041740875.1 Pontiella sp.
CCGGCGCCGACAGCGTCATGATGGGCTCGGTGCTGGCCGGCACCGAAGAGAGCCCCGGCGAAAAGATCATCTACGAAGGCCGCCAGTTCGTCATCTACCGCGGCATGGGCAGCCTCGACGCGATGAAATCGCGCGAAGGCAGCCGCCAGCGCTACGGCTTGAGCAACGACGACGACCTCGTGCCGCAGGGCATCGAAGGCATGGTTCCGTTTGCCGGTGCCGTGACCAAGGTCTTGAAGCAATATTGCGGCGGACTGCAGGCCAGCCTGGGCTATTGCGGCACGAAAAACATCGACGCCCTCAAGCGGACCGGCCGCTTCGTGCGCGTCTCCCACGCCGGCGCGATCGAGGCGCACGCCCACGACATCAAGATCACCAAGGAAGCGCCGAACTACCGGCGCTAGAATTTTGATTTTTAATTGCTGAATTCCGATTTGTTGGTCTGCGACGCGATAACGGGAAAGACCAACGCCGCGTGGGTTCCTTCAATCAAAAATCACAGATCGGAAATCAAAAATGATCACCGCCCTTGTCCAGATGAACCCGACGGTCGGTGCGCTGAAAAGCAACGCCGACCTTATCGTTTCCAAGGCGTGGCAGGCCTACGAGGCGGGCGCGCGGCTGATCGTCTTCCCCGAGCTGGCGGTCTCCGGCTATCCCCCGGAAGACCTGATCCTCAAGGACCATTTTTGCGGCGACTGCGAAACCGAACTGCGGCGCATGGAGCGCGAACTTCCGCCCAAGGCGTGGGTCGTGGTGGGCGCGCCCGTGGCCATGAACCGCAAAAAATTCAACGCCGCGATCGTTTTCCATGCGCAGAAACGTATCGGCACCTACTGCAAAATGCTGCTGCCGAACTATGGCGTCTTCGATGAAAAACGGCTGTTCGAGCCCGGAACCTCCCCGTTGATCCTCGACCTGGACGGCACCAAGGCCGCCTTCCACATCTGCGAGGATTCGTGGCAGCCCAGCGGCGGCGCCGTCGCCGCGCTCGCCGGCGAACCAATCGACCTGCTCGTCAACCTGTCGGCCTCGCCCTACCACCGGGGCAAGCTCGGCCAACGGACCTCCGTGCTGGCGCAGACGGCAAGAACGCTCGACGCCACCCTGCTCTACTGCAACCTGGTGGGCGGGCAGGACGAGCTGGTCTTCGACGGCGCCAGCATGGTGTTCGACCGCGCCGGAAAATGCATCGCCCGCGCCCGGCAATTCCAGGCGGACCTGCTCCTTTTCGGCGACGCCCCGCCGCGCGTGGAACCCGCGCTCCCCGATGTGCAGGAGGTTTACGAAGCTCTGAAGCTGGGGCTAAAGGACTATGTCGAAAAGATCGGCTTCAAGCGCGTGGTCGTGGCGCTCAGCGGCGGGATCGACTCCGCGCTCGTGCTAGCCCTGGCCGTGGACGCGCTCGGCAAGGAGCGGGTGGCCGCGGTCACCATGCCCTCGCAATATTCCTCGGCAGGCACCTACAAAGACGCCTGCGAAATGGCGCAGGGTCTGGGCATCGAATTCCACACCCTGCCGATCAAGGGGCTCTACGACGCCTTCGCCGCGGAGCTTTCAGCCGCCTGGGGTTCTGGCAAGAAGCCGGGGCTGGCCGAGGAAAACCTCCAGGCGCGCATTCGCGGCAACCTGATCATGGCGCTCTCGAACGAGTTCGGCTGGCTGGTGCTCACCACCGGCAACAAGAGCGAGATGGCCATGGGCTACTGCACGCTCTACGGCGACATGGCCGGCGGGTTCGCCCTCATCAAGGATGTCCCGAAAACGCTGGTTTTCGACCTCTGTCGCTGGCGCAACGCGCAGGAAAAAACCCCGGTCATCCCGCCCAGCATCATCGACCGCCCCCCCTCGGCCGAACTACGCGCCGACCAAAAGGATACCGATTCGCTGCCGCCCTACGACGTGCTCGACCCAATCCTCGCCGACTATGTTGAAAACGACCTGGGCATCGAAGGCCTTGTGGCCAAGGGCTACGACGAAGCCCTGGTCCGGCGCATCGTGCATGCCGTCGAACTGAGCGAATACAAGCGCCGCCAGTCCCCACCCGGCGTCAAGATCACCCCCAAATCGTTCGACCGCGACCGCCGCATGCCCATCGTCAACCGCTACCGCAACTAGCCTGATAAAAAGCCCGCCATCCTGACATGATCGCCTTCGAAAACATCGTGCTCCAGGTTCATGGGAAAACCTTGCTGGACAAGGCGAACCTGGTGGTCCGGCCGGGCGAAAAGGCGGTTGTGCTCGGCCCGTCGGGTTGCGGGAAAAGCTCGCTGTTCAAATGCGTGGTCGGCGCGTTGCCGTTGTCCGGCGGTGCCATCGCCATCGACGGCATGGTGCTCAATGCCCAAACCGTCGGGGCCATCCGTAGCCGCATCGCCTACATTGGCCAGGAGCCGGTGCTCGGCGCGGAACGGGTGCGCGAGGCCCTGCTTTTGCCGTTTTCCTTCAAGGCCCACCGTAAAAAACGCCCTAGCGAGCAGGAGGTGGTCGGACAAATCGAACGGTTGCGGCTCTCCGCCGACATCCTGGAAAAAACCTGCGCACGCATCTCCGGCGGTGAAAAGCAGCGCATCGCCATCGCCAGGGCGCTGCTGCTCGGCAAATCCATCTTCCTGGCCGACGAAATCACCTCCGCCCTCGACCCCGCCAGCCGCGAAGCGGTGGTGGCGGAACTCTTCCGCCCCGGCATCACCTTGCTTTCCATTTCGCACGACCCGGAATGGGCCAAGGCCTGCAACCGGAAGATCGCGATCGCCGATAGCCAGTTGCGGGAGGAAACGCCATGACCGTCGATCTCTCGCTCCAAGCCATGCTGTTGATGTATGCGCTCATGCTGGTGCCACTGGCCATCTTCTTCCACCTGCAACTGGGCATCGTGCGCGAAACCGTGGTAGCCGTCGTGCGCATGACCGTGCAGCTCGTGCTTGTGGGCCTTTACCTGAACTATGTCTTCGCCTGGAACAACCCGTTCGTCAGCCTGCTGTGGGTGGCCGCGATGCTGGTCGTGGCGAATGTCAGCATCCTCAACGGCGCCGGACTCAAGCGCGGGCTCTTTTTCTGGCGGTCGCTGGCGGGGGTGACGGGCGGCACCCTGCTGACGGGCGGCTGGTTCCTCTTCGCCGCCATCCGCCCCGACCCCTTCTACGACGCGCGCTACATGGTTCCGATCATCGGGATGATCCTTGGCAACTGCCTGCGCAGCAATGTGATGAGCATGGAGCGCTTCTACAGCGGCATTCGTCGCAGCGAAGCCGAGTTCACCACCTACCTCCTGCTCGGCGCCACCCTGCGCGAAGCCGTGCGCCCCTATCTGCGCGAGGCCATCAAGGCGGCCGCGAGCCCGTCCATCGCCACCATGGCCACCATGGGCATCGTCTCCCTGCCGGGCATGATGACCGGCCAGATCCTCGGCGGCGCCATGCCGATGGAGGCGATCAAGTACCAGATCGGCATCATGGTCTGCATCTTCGCCGCCATGGTGGTGGCCTCGTTGGCCAACATTTTGGTCAGCCTGCCGATCGCCTTCGACGACCACCAGCGCCTGCGCCCGGAGATATTCAACAACATTCCGTAGCCCCCGTCCGTTCTTCCACCCCTAAACAGGAGCCATCCCATGAAAAACACCCATACCACCATCCTCGCGGCCCTATCGGTTGCCGTCGCTCTCGCAGGCGTTGCCTATGGAACCTGGTCTTCGGCCCAGCGCAAGGCCGCCGAGGCCGAAACCGCCCGGCTGCGCCAACAGCTCGCCCAAATGGAAACCGCGCAGGCGCTAACAGAACCCGGTGCCGCCACAACGGAGTTGGCTGGAAGCGGAGCCTGTAATGATCTCTCCACGACTTCGGAAAATTGGGCGCGCGGGCGGCAAGGGGCCGGT
>JBGSLE010000493.1:0-3379 GCA_041740875.1 Pontiella sp.
TCTTCCAGGACGAGGGCAACACCTACCTGCTGCTTTATACCGATGGGTTGACGGAGGCCCGCCACCGGCTGACGGGCGAAGAGTGCGGCGGCCGGATTGCGGAGATCTATGGCCAGGTGGTGGGGAATCCGGCGCTGCCGAACAAGGCGGCCGAGGTGCTCGACAGGCTCGAGTCCGAAGGGTTCCAGCTGTCGGCCGACGACTGCACCGCGATTTCCATCCACATGCTCGATCCCGGCCGGATCGTGCTGGAAAACACCGTTCCCCGGAACATCTACCTTGTGGCCGACGTTGCGCGGCAGGCCGAGGTCGCCGTGGCCGCGATGGGGATCACCCACGATACGGCGGCGATGGTCCGGTTGCTGGTCATGGAGCTGGGCGCCAACCTGGTCGACCATGGCGGCCTGGGGGAGGACGACTCCTTTTGGCTCCAGGTGCGCGTCGATGGCCGGGTTTGCCAGATGGTGCTGGTCGATGAAGGAATGGAGTGGGATCTCGAGGAGGCGCTGCACCGCGAGCTGGGCGAGGCCTACATGGGCGACCGCGGGCGGGGCGTGGCCATCACCAACGCGATCACCGACCGGATCGAGCGCTACCGCGTCCACTCGCAGAACCTGACCTACTGCACCATCGTGGATGAAGAGGGCGGCTGAAATGGACGAACCGATCTACAGGGCGCGGCGCGAACTATTCAAGCGGATGGACATCCCCATAACCAGGGCGGACGTACGTATCCTGAAGTGGAAGCAGCGGGCGCGGCTGGTGTTCTGGGAAGGCATGTTGCGCAGCCTGCTGGTGGCCAAGCGGACCATCGACATCCTGGCCAGCATCGCGGGGATCGTCCTGTTGGCGCCCCTTTTCCTGCTTTCGGCGGTTTGCATCATCGCCGAGGATGGATTCCCGGTGATCTACATGCACAAACGGGTCGGGCTCAATGGCCGCGAATTCCGTTGCTACAAGTTCCGCTCGATGGTCAAGGGGGCGGACGAGTTGAAGCCGGCGCTGGCCAGCCAGAACGAGTCCGGCGGCGGCGTCACCTTCAAGATGAAGCGCGACCCGCGCGTGCTGCGGGCGGGACGGTTCTTGCGCCGCTTCAGCATCGACGAGCTGCCGCAGTTCTTCAATGTGCTTATCGGGGACCTCTCCATCGTCGGGCCGCGCCCGCCGCTGCCCGAAGAGGTGAAGCGCTATTCGCTTTCCGACCGCAAGCGGCTGCACGTAAAACCCGGGCTGACCTGCCTCTGGCAGATACGCGGGCGGTCGGATCTTCCGTTCGGCCAGCAGGTGGGGCTCGACATCCAGTACATCCAGAGCCAAAGTATCCTCAAAGACGTGATAATCATGCTCAAAACCATCCCCGCCGTCCTGTTCGGGCGCGGGGCCTATTAGGAGAAATCCCATGTTGGTGACATGCACAAAGAAAAACGGGATCGGGGTCGTCCAGGTGGGCTCGGCCCTCACGGCGGCCTCCGTGGACGACTTCCGCGAACAGCTCGCCAGCTGGCAGGAGGCCGAAGGCGAGGTCAAAAACTATGTGCTCGACCTCGAAGGGGTCGATTTCATGGATTCCGCCGGGCTCGGAACCCTGATTGCGGTGCTCAAGCGGGTGACCGAGCACGGGGGCGACATGAAGATCGCCTGCCTGCAGAAAAAGCCGCGCATGGTGTTCGAGATCACGCGGGCCTACAAGGTGTTCGAGATCTACGATTCGGTCGAGGAGGCGCTGCGCGCCTTTGCCTAACCCCATGGTTGCGGTCTTCAATACGGCCACTCCGTGTTCCTGGGCCCCGGTGCTGGGGGATCTGCCTTGGTGCCTGCTGCCGGTTGCGAACCGCCCGTTGCTCGACTATTGGCTCGAGACCTGCGCGGAGCAGGGGATCGGCGCCGTGCAGATCGTGCTCGGCGACGGCGCGAAGCAGGTCGAGGATTTCGCGGGCGACGGCAAGCGCTGGAACGTCTCCATCCAATACGGTTTTGCCCGCCCCGGCGAAGGGTCGCTGGACTACCTGCGCAGCATTTCCAAGCTATGGGCGGATGGCATGTTCTATCTGGGCGGCCCTTTTTTCATGCGTCGCCGCCATGCCTATGCGCCCGACGTCTTCCGGCGACTGGAGGCCTGCCGCTGCGGCAGCGGCAACGACACACGGTTGCTTTTCGGATGGACCGGCGAAGACCTGCGGGCGTTGATCGATGGCGCGCCGGGATCCGCACGGGGCTTGGAACACATCCACATCCAGTCCGTCACCATCGGGAGCCTGGCGGACTATTTCGACCTTAACATGAAGATGGTGGCCGGCGAGTTCGTCCGCTACGCCACCGCCGGTTTTTCCGGCAGCGACGGCAGCTCGATCGGCTACAACGTCCGCACGCCGCCCTCCAGCGAACTGCGCGCACCCATCCTCGTCGGCGACGATTGCCGGTTTGGCCCGATGACCACCATCGGCCCGAACGCGGTCATCGCCAAACACGTGATCGTCGATGGCCATAGCGAACTGATGGATTGCCTGGTGCTGCCCGATACCTACATCGGCCGCAACCTCGAGATCCGCCGGAAGATCGTGGCCGGCAACCGGCTGATCGACCCGGCCGACGGAACCCTGATCGAGATCGATGATTCCTGGCTGGTGGCGAAAAACCGCCCGGCGATGCGCACCGAGGATTTCGTGCGCTACTTCATCCTTTGGTTTGTCGCGCTCGGGCTGGCCTCCCTCCAGCTCGTGCCGTTCCTCGTGCTCTATCCGCTCACGCGCCATCGCCGCATCGCCGAATTCCGCCGCGAGGTGTTCCACGACCCGCGCACCGGCTACATCGACCTGTTGGTTTTCCACAAATTGAAGAACCGCAAAAGCCCCGTCTTCAGCATCTTCAAAGCGCTATCGCTCGACCGCCTGCCCTGGCTGCTGCTCGTGCTGCGCGGCAAGCTCTTCCTCTGCGGGCAGCCGCCCATGCGCCATCCGGAGGACGACGAAACCATCCGGCAGCTTCCCCACTACTATCCCGGTGTTTTTTGCTACCAGGACTACAACAAGGATAGCGATCGCCTGGTCGATTCGCTCTGGTACGCCCACATCCGGTCGCTCTACGAGGATCTTAAAATCCTCGTTAAGGCGCTCGTCACCCGTTTTTTGCGGGCCGGCCGCTAGGATGCCCGCGTGAAAACCACCGCAGCACAATGGAAAATAAAACCCGTGGACGGGGAGCGCGCCCGCGCCATCGCCTCTGCCGCAGGGTTGCCGGAACCCATCGCCCGCGTGCTGGCGCTGCGCGGATTCGGCGAACCGTCCGGAATCGCGGAATTCCTTGATCCACGACTCGCCAATCTCTCCGACCCGTTCCTCCTGCCCGCCATGGACCGGGCCGTTCCGCGCATCTGGCGGGC
>JBGSLE010000494.1:0-2923 GCA_041740875.1 Pontiella sp.
GCCGCCGTTGTCGCTCATGAAGAGAACCAGCGTGTTGTCCAGCTCCCCGGCGGCGCGCAGCTTTTCCACCAGCAACCCGAGGGCGACATCGGCCTCGTAGAGCATGTCGAGCTTGGGGTCGATGCCGCTGACGCCCTTGACGGGTTTCCCGCCCAGCCCGTCGGGCGGCGAGTGCGGCGTATGGCAGGAGGTGCTGCAAAAGTGCATGTAGAACGGCTTCCGCCCGCCCTTGTTGCCGTCCAGATGCCGGTCCAGGAACGCCAGCGCCTTTTCGGCGAGGATGGGGCCGACCGCCGACGAATCCCAGTCGGGCGAGCCTACCCCGGCGCGTTCGACCTGCGAGTTGCCGTAGGTTCCCTTCTCCCACATCACCAAGGCGTCCGGATCGCCCACCAACCGGTCGTTTTCGAAAAACGCATAGGGCGCCCCCTGGATCCCGTTGGGCAGCGTGTAGGAATAGTCGAAGCCCTGCCCGTTCGGCCCGTGCTCGATGGGGCGGCTGAAGTCGATGTCGGAAAAGTCCGGCTTCCAGCCCGTGACGGGCTTCCCGGTGGATTTGGAGTACACCTGCCCGCCCAGATGCACCTTCCCGAAAAAGGCGGTACGGTAGCCCGCCCGCTTCAGCAGATGCCCCAGTGTCTCCTGCCCCGGCAGGATTTGCGAGGGATTGGAAAAGCCCCAGATGCCGTTTTCGGCGCGTCCGCGCCACGGATAGTTCCCGGTCAAAAGGCTGTAGCGCGTCGGCGCGCAGACGGCGGAGGGCGAATGCGCATCGGTGAACACCATGCCTTCCCGCGCCAGCCGCTCCAGGTTCGGCATGCCGATCTTGCCGTCCGGGTTGTACACGCGGCAATCGCCGTAGCCCATGTCGTCCATCAGGAAAACGAGCACGTTGGGCTGCCCGCCGGCCAGCGCCGGAACGACCGAGGCGAGCACGAGGCCCAGCCACGCCATGCGATTCGAAATCTTCATTGTTCTTCCTCCGTGGCGAGGTTGCGCACCGATTGGCGGACGATGAGTTCCGGCGCGAATATCCTAACCTCGCGGCTCCGCCCGGGCTGCCGGGTGCGGGCGATGGCCAGGTCCACGGCGGCGGCCATCTGCTCGCCGATGCGGCAATCGATCGACGTCAGCGCAGGCACGAGGTAGGGCGATTCCGGCAGGTTGTCGCACCCCACGAGAGAGAGCTCTTCCGGGATGCGGATGCCCGCCTCGTGGCAGGCCGCGATGGCCGTGAGGGCCACCGAGTCGGAATGGCAGACCATGGCCGTCGGGCGCGTAGCCGGATCCGCCGCTTTCCATTTGCGGACAAACCCCGCGCAAACCTTGTGTATTTCGTCGAAGCGCCCGTTGTCGTCGTGGACGCAAAGCCATTCCGGATCGAAGGCCATCCCCACCGACGCCAGCACCTCCCGCACGGGGTTGAGCTTGCTGAAATCCACGGCGGGCGCGCAGAGGTAGTTGATGCGGCGATGCCCCATGTCCACCAGATGCTGCGCCGCCTGGCGGGCCGAACTCTGGTCGTCCACCCCCACCATGTCGAACTCGCCCAGGTTTGCGCCAAACGTGCAGATGGGGAAATCCTTTGGCAGCGCCTGCCGGATCAGGTCGAGCCGCTCGGAGCTGTAGATGGGGCCGACGATCACCGCCTCGACCCGCGAACCGACCAGCTCGCGCAGTAGCCGAACGGCCTCGTCGTCCAGCGCGTCCACCACGGTCAACTGCAGGCGGAACGATTTTTTTCGCAGCTCCGCCTCGATGTCGGAGAGCGCCCGGGCCCAGTAGGGATTGCTCAGGGTGCGGGTGAGCAGCAGCCCGACCTCCCCGGAGCGCCCCTTGGCCAACTGCTGCGCGGCACGGCTCGGCGCATATCCCATCTCGCTGGCCAGCTTCTGGATCCGGCGGCAGGTCTTGGCGTTGTAGCGGGAATCGGCGCCGCGCAGCAGGATGTCCGAAACCGTGGTGACGCTCACCTTGGCCTCCCTGGCCACGGCGGCCAAGGTCACGCGGGTGCCCGCCTGCTGTTTCACATCCTCCATGATCCGCCTGCCCATCCTTGCGCCCCCCTACTCCACGATGCGGCGCATGCTAGCCGCACTGCGCGGCGGCGTTCAAGCTCTCCATGCAATTTTTATCTGAACGCTCCGAACGGCCTATTCATGGCATTAAACGGATGATATCAGCCAAATTTACCCGTTTATGGCATTGTTTATTCTGAACGTTCAGACTAGCGTTTGCCCCCTGCGTGGAACCTAGGCGACTGACGGGAAGCAAGGGGATCTGTCCGGCTTCGGCCCCCTGCCAGCGTCCTTGCCACCAAGCGGAAAAAAGGAGCGCCCCTGCCCACGCCGGGCCGGCGGCTAACGATAAGCAGGCAAACCGAGGTTCCCATGGCCAAGGAAACAACCGCGCGACAGGATCGGGTTCCCTTCCGGGAAAAGCTCTCCCTGGGCACGGGGGCGCTGGCCTCCTTTTTCGGGTTCGGCGCCATCGGCATCATGGCCTTGCCCGTGTACAACATCCTGCTCGGCGTCGACGCCAAGCTCGTCGGCATCGCGCTGATGATCCCCCGGATCTGGGACGCCGTGACCGACCCGCTGATGGGCCGCATCTCCGACAACCACCACTCGCGCCATGGCCGGCGCCGCCCGTTCGTGGTATCCGGCGCCCTCGCCATGGGCGCGCTCTTCATCTTTGTCTGGACGGTTCCCGCCGGGTTCAGCGACCTGATGAAGACGGTGTACTTCATCGTCATGCAGATGGTGTTCTTCACGGCCTTCACCGTCTTTGCGGTGCCTTACAACGCGCTGACCTACGAAATGACCCCGGACTACAACGAGCGCACGCGCGTCATGGCCTACGTGGCCTTCTTCCACAAGACCGGCGAGATGCTCTGCGGCTGGATGCTGCCCATCGCCACCGC
>JBGSLE010000495.1:0-4539 GCA_041740875.1 Pontiella sp.
CAGAAAAACGAGCCGTCAACTGGCAAGGTCTGCCCCACAGCCTGTTTTCAGGAACAGACCCCCGAAAATAAAGGGCGGAAAGGTGGTCACACTCCCGAAATTGGCTGTTTTCGAGGACGAATAGCGAAGGACGGGTTAATGGGCTTCCTACAGGGTCGGCGGCCGGGAATAGAAACGGGAATGACTCCGCCAAGGAGATTTCTATTCGGCTGCGGCAGGAATTATCCTGCCTTGGTTTCTGCCGGGGCGGGATCGACGAAGTGGAAGAGGGTGTTGCCTTGGCCGAGTTCGTCGGTACAGGCCTCGGCGCACAGGTTGCAGTTGGTGCAGTCGGGGCCTTTGCTCTCGAAGCGGGCGCGGAGGTTCATGGGGCAGATGGTGTCGCAGCCGTGGCAGTTGGTGCAGGTTTTTTTCGGATTGGCAAACTGCATGTAGCGGGTGGAATCGGATTGGAGCAGCATTTGGATGAGGGCGTAGGGGCAGCCGCGCTTGCAGAAGCGCTCCTGGTAGTGGACGAAGAGCCCGAGGAAGCCGAGGAAAAGCGCGGCGGCGGTGCCGATCATCGGCAGGTGGCCATCGGCCATCAGCCGGAACTGGCGCTCCATCGGATGGAAAAACGAGAGGACGACCTCGGTCAGGAAGAGCGACCAGGCGGTTCCCCAGAGCCAAACCGTTGCCACGCGCCGCTCGGAACGCCTATTTTTGGGGCTGTTGACGGTTTCGAGGAAAAGATGCATCGGGCAGAGGTGCGAGCAGAAGATGCGCCCTTTTTTCATCGAGAGATAGACGACGTAAAGCAACAGGCCGACGATCGCGAAAAGCGGGTAGAACATCGTCGAAAGGCCAAATTGCGCCCCATAGAGCCGGATGCACCCCTCCTCGAGGTCGAAGCAAAACCACCGGAGCGGGATGCTCGCCAGCACCGCCATGCCGAGAGCCTGGATGATCCTGCGCCGCCGGGTGTATTTCGATTTGGACATCGCCCTAATGGTTCAAGGTGTGAAGTTCAGGATCAGGTAGACGATGCAGACGATGGTCAGGACGACGTCGACGGCAATGTTGAACTTGCCGATGTCGGCGTGTCCCTGCTTGATCTCCGAGGTGGTTTCAAGCGGGTAGTTGTCTTCGTGTTTGGCCATTGGGAACTCCCCGGTCATTTTTCGTAGTCGTTGAGCGGATTGCCGTTTTCGTCGGTACGCCAGTTTTGGTTGCGGCCGAGCGTCTGGATGTAGGCGGTGAGATCCTTGATCTCTTCGTCGCTCAGGTAGGCGAACGACGGCATGATCGAGGCCTTTTCGTAGATGCCTTTGCGATCGGGGAACTTTTCGCCCATGTTGCGCGGATCCTTGAAGTGCGCCCAGTGCCATTCGGAGGAATATTTTCCGCCCACGCGCCCGAGGTCGGGCCCGGTGCGCTTGGTGCCGAGGAAGTGGGTCTTGTCGTTGACGTATTCCCACGACTCGGACGGCGGGGCCTTGACGAGGCGCCAGCCGTAGCGGCGCTGGTCGGAGTCGAGCTTGCGGACCTGCTGGGTGTGGCAGTAGACGCATCCCTGGCTCTTGTAGATCGCGATCCCGCGCAGTTCCTGCTCGGTGTATTCATGCACGGGATATTCGGACGTCCAGAGGGTTTTATCGACCATCGGCGGCACGACGGTGGTCATGACGGCCCCGATGGCGAAGAGGATAAAGGCGCCGGCGGCGGTCCAAAGCAGGCTTTTTTCAACATCGAATTTCATGGTCAATTTCCTTGGTCGGCCACGGGGGTTGCGGGTTGGGCTTCGTCGGCATATTTCCCGAAGAGGGTTTGCAGGACGTTATAGAGGAAGAGGAAGTAGGAGATGTAGATGAGCCCGCCGGTCGCAAAGCGCATCCAGTGCGCGTGCTTGATGGCGGCGAGGGTCTCGACAAAGGTGTTTTCCGGGTTGAGCCAGGCGTAGCCTTGGACGACGCCGGAGATCCAGAGCACCGCGAAGAACGGAATGCTCGCGAGGGTCATGATCCAAAACTGGAGGTCGCCGAGCTTTTCGGAGTAGAGCTTGCGGCCGACCAGCTTCGGGACGACGTAGTAGATGCCGGCCATGGCGTAGTAGCTGAACGCGCCGAAGAGCGCCATGTGCGCGTGGCCGACCACCCAGTCGGTCTTACTGACGATCTCGTTGACGGAGCGGATCGCTTGGAACGGCCCCTGGAGGCAGGTGAAGATATAGTAGACCGTGCCCATCATCAGCAGCTTCGGGATCGGGCCGACCATGCGCGTATGGCGCGGCGCGGTGGCGAAGGTGCCGAAAAAGTTGGTGATCACCGCCATGACCGGGATGATCAGGCTGAAGGAGAAGATGATCGCCACGGTCTGCAGCCAGTGCGAAACCGGGCCGTGGAGCATGTGGTGCGCGCCGGTCCAGACATAGACGAAGGAGATGACCCAGAAGCCGATCATGCTCAGCTTGTGCGAATAGATCGGCGTGTCGAGCTGCTTGGGAATCAGGTAGTAGGCGATCGCCACGCCGAGCGGGGTGAAGATCAGACCGACGGCGTTGTGGACGTAGAACCAGATCAGATTCGCCTGGTTGACGCCCGCCACCATCGGCATCTGGCTGAACATGTTGCCGGTGATGTAGACGAAGGTGGTCCAGATTACCGCGCCCAGCGTGTACCAGACGGTAACGTAGAGGTACTTCACCTTGCGGATGGCGATGGTGCCGATCACGTTGATGCCGAACATTACCCAGCAGAGCGCGACGAGGTAGTCGAACGGCGGCGGGATTTCGCCGTATTCAACATTCTTGACGTAGCCGAGGACGATGGAAACCAACCCGCCGATCACGGCGATGTTGTAGAGCACACCCATCGCCACCCCGAGCTTTTCGGAGAAGAGCTTCGTGTGGAGGATGCGCGGCAGGATCCAGAAAAGAACGCCCATGTTCGCCTGGAGCAGCCAGCCAAACAGGTTGATGTTCGTGTGCAGCATGCGCACGCGCGGCAGCGACAGGTATTCGATCTCGCCGACGGTCGGCACGACAAACTTCAGGGCGGTCAGCAGTCCCATGGTCAGCGCCAGCCCGAAGTAGAGGGTGGAGGCGATCACCATGGTTTTTGCGGCGGTATCTTGTTTCATTGTTTGGTTTCCTCGCTAGCGGTGTTGGACCGGATAAAGGCGATCAAATCGAGAATGGTCTGGTCCGAGAGGTGGTCGTGCGCGGGCATCGGGGTGCCGGCTACGCCGAGCAGGATCGACTGGTAGAGGCGCTCGTCGCTGACGGCGGCCTGGTTGAGGAACGGCTTGTTGATCAGGTTGCGCGGCAGCGGATGCTCTAGGTTGTAGGCGTTCGGGCCTTTGCCGTTGCCGAGCTTGCCGTGGCAGGAGGTGCAGAACTTCTGGAACGCGTCGTGGCCGCGCTCCGCGTCGCCCGCCGCCAGCACGGTTCCCCTGCCCTTGAAATCGAGCCGTTCGGGATCGCCGGGCTTGGGCAGCTTCGCTACGATCCGCTTGAAGTTTTCCGGCGCGTTCTTGAGGCTCTTTTCCTCGATGAACCGGATCAGCGCCTCGATCTCCCGATCGTCGAGGATCTCCTTCCACGCCGGCATCGCCGTGCCCCGCACGCCTTCGCGGATCGAATCCTTAAAGCGCGTTTCGTAGGAGGCGACAAACTGGTATTTGCTGAAGTCGCGCGGCAAAGGATCGAGCATCGCGGCCACCCGGCCCCGCCCGTCGAGGTTTTCGCCGTGGCAGGAGATGCAGTAGGTTTTGAAAAGCGTCTGACCGTCCGGACTGTCGACCTTGTAGTCGAACGCCGAAAGATAGGCGACGAGGCTTTCGAGTTCGGCGTCGTTGTAGTCCTTGAAGGCCGGCATGATCGAATCGGCGACGTGCGAGCGCGAGTTGACGATGTGCTGCTTCACATAGTCGCGGCCGCGCGCGCGCATCGACCAGGTCAGCTCGGGGCCAATGTTGCCGCCGGCGAGGTCGCCGTCGCTGTTGCGGACGGCGTGGCAATTGATGCAACCGCCTTTGGCGATGGAACCTTCGAACGGAACCCCGGCGAAGAGGGCGCGGCCCGCTTCGGCGCTCGGCTCGGCAATACGCGCCTGGAGGGAGGCCGGCTTGACATAGCCGATCGGCGCGCTGTCGCCCGAGCGCAGGCGGTTCTTCTGCTGCCCCTTGAGGTAGGTGGCGAGCGCCGCGACCGTCGCTTCATCATGCACCCAGTCGAATTTCGGCATCTTGGAGTTCTTGATGTTGGCCGACGGCTCGACGAGCGATTCGACGAGGTATTCGAAGGTGAACTTTCCGCCCGCATCGGTCAGCTCGGGCGCCTGCGAAGTGGTGGAAATGCCGGCGATGGTGTGGCAGCCCCAGCAGGCCTTTTCGAGGAATAGCTCGCGGCCCTTCTCGTAAACCTCCGCCCCGGCGAGCGATCCGCTCTCCATGGCGTGGCAGCGGTTGCAGCTGGCCTGGGCGGTGGTTCCCGCCAAAAGCGGCATCGGCCAGCCGTGGTATTCGCCGTGGGCGTCGTGCTTTTCCAGCGCGCGGGCATTG
>JBGSLE010000496.1:0-14288 GCA_041740875.1 Pontiella sp.
CCCCGCGCGAAAATCCTCAAGGGCCAGGTGGACAACGTGCTCAAGGCGCTCCACGTCGAAGACCCGTTGCTCGACATCGCCAAGCAGCTCGAAGAGATGGCGCGCCACGACGACTACTTCATCGAGCGCAACCTCTACCCCAACGTCGACTTCTACAGCGGCATCCTGCTGCGCGCCATCGGCATACCGGTCAACATGTTCACCGTGCTCTTCGCCATCGGGCGCATGCCGGGCTGGATCGCCAACTGGCGCGAGATGCACGTCCAGAGCCAGCGCATCAGCCGTCCGCGCCATATCTACACCGGCCAAACCCAGCGCAGCTACGTGCCGATGCCGGACCGCTAGGAAAACCCCGGATCGTCAAACTTCCCCAGGCCCTCTTCGCTCGAAGAGGGCCTTTGCGTTTCTGTTGCCCACCACGTAGAGCGCAACCAGCACCAGGAAGATTTCCAAAAGATTGACCGAGACCACGTTGACCATCCCGGCCAGGAAATAGACGACGGTGGCCGCGCGGTAGAACCAGAACGAATAGCTCGCCAGCCCGAACGCCAAGGCGGCGTTGATGGCGGCCAGCACCGCCAGCGCCGCCGGCGACGGGAAGACCGGCAGCAACATCAAGAGATAGGCCGCGCCCACGAGGTGCGCCATCGCCAGCACCCGGATCGCGCGCGCATGCAAGCGTACCCGCCGTTCTACCGGCGACAATTCGCGTACCGCCTTGTCCCCGGCAATCCCGCAGACCGGGCAGCGGCCATCCCGGGGTTCGGCTTTCGCAAGGCAATGTCGGCATCGGTTCATTTCATTCCCCAAAAACATGGCGCGAGCGTATGGAACCCGTCTGCCGGATGAAAGCCCCATCCACGAAATATGGGACATCCTCCCGTTCGTGAGCAAGGAACCCTCCGCCTGCAACGCCAGCCGCGCCTCCATGGCCACAACCGTAGACGGAGCATCCCTGCTCCGTCGCGGCAGGAGGCACCGATCCGAAACCTAGACGCGACGCTCTCGTCGCGTTCCTTGCAGCCGGAGAGTGTTCGAGTAGGAGTACGAGGACGTTTAAGCGTCGCGCCCTGCCGGGGTACGTCTCGGTGTGGCCTGAAAAGGTGAACGGGCCGCCAGGGGGGTGGCGGCCCGTTCGGGGGGTGTTATGGGGGAGATCTTTTTAGAGCGCCGCGAGCGCGGCCGCATAGTTGGGTTCCTGGGTGATTTCGGGAACCTGCTCGGTGTAGGCCACCTTGCCGGATTCGTCGATCACCACCACGGCGCGGGAGAGCAGGCCCTTCAATACGCCGTCGGCAATGGTTACGCCGTATTTCTTGCCGAATTCGGCATTGCGGAAGACGGAGACGGGGACCACGTTTTGGAGCCCTTCGGCGCCGCAGAAGCGGCTGAGCGCGAACGGCAGGTCGGCGGATACGCAGAGCACGACGGTGTTGGCCAGCTTGCCGGCGGCCTCGTTGAATTTGCGGGTGGAGGTGGCGCATACGCCGGTGTCGATGCTCGGGAAAATGTTGAGGACCACCTTCTTGCCTTGGAGTTCCGCGAGGGTCTGTTCGGAAAGGTCGGTCTTGACGCCGGCGAAGGCCGGTGCCGCGGATCCGGTTGCGGGCAGCTTTCCTACGGTCTTGACGGGGTTTCCCTTTAACGTGATCGAAGCCATTTTTTCTCCTGTGTTTCGGTGTGGGTGGCAAGGTAGCCCGCCGCCGCCGGCCAATCAAGTACAAAAAGCGTACTATTTTAGCGGCGGGCGGGACGGGCGGGAATATTGGGTTGACCGCAGCGGCGCGATGGCCCTAGTTTCCACGTAGCGGACACGGATAAGCGCGTGCCGCGCAACAACCAGAGGGACATGCCATGAAAACAAAGAACACCGCCGCCGTTTTGGGAATTGCCGCAATCCTTTCGGGCTGCGCCACCTCGTCGCAGGTCCAGCAGATGATCGATGATTCGCACGCCGACTACCGCAACCAGCTTGCCGCGCACGAAGCCTCGTTCGGGGTCTTGCAGAAATCCTCCATGGCCGGTCTGGAGATGGGCAAGGCGAACGCGGAACGGCTGGCGGCGATCGAGGCGCAGCAGAAGGAGATCCTCGGCCAGCTGCAAATCGTCCAAGGCTACGCCGAGGCCTCCAAGGTGATGAGCGCGGCGAACACCGTCAAAGTGGCCGACCTGGAAATGGCGCTCAAGGCGAGCGCGGAGGAGCTGGCCGACGCGACCAAGCGGCTGGAGGCGAACGACAAGCTGTATGAAGCGGTGCTGATGCGCCAGTACCAGGCGATGGCCGAAACCGCGGATTCCGCCATCGAGGCGATCCGGGCCGAAGGCATTACCGCCGCCACCAACGCGCCGGTCCGGCTCAACGAGCCGATCGAGATCATCGCACCCGCCACTGCGCCTGCATCGACCAATCCCGCGCCGGTCAATGGATCCTATTTCCCGCAAGGCAAACCATGAACCAGCCCCGCACCGCCCATATCGTCCGCCACACCAAGGAGACGCAGATCGACCTTGCGCTGAACATCGACGGCAAGGCCGAGTATTCTAACTCCACCGGCGTGCCGTTCTTCGACCACATGCTCGATCTGCTCGCCAAGCATGCGCTGTTCGACCTCGCGGTCAAGGCGACGGGCGACATCAAAGTCGACTACCACCACCTCGTCGAGGATGTGGGCATCGTGCTGGGCGAGGCGCTCAACCAGGCGCTGGGCGACCGCAAGGGGATCAACCGCTACGGCTTCTGGGTGCTGCCGATGGACGAGGCGCAGGCGCAGGCCGAGGTTTGCCTCGATCTTGGCGGCCGTCCCTTTTTCGTCTACAAAATGACGCACGACCAAAAATACATCCGCGACTTCGACGTCACGATCATCAAGCACTTCTGGCGGTCGTTTAGCGACACGGCCCGCATGAACCTGCACATCGAGCTGAAGTTCGGCGAGGATCTGCACCATTGCATCGAGGCCATCTTCAAGGCCGTCGCCCGCGCCCTGCGCATGGCGTGCGACACCGATGCGCGCGCGCTCGACCTGCTTCCCTCCAGCAAGGGCCGCATCGGCGCGTAGGTAAAGCGGCTGATCGGAGTTTTCTATTCCATGCGCTTGATGGAATGTTCCTTCCATGGTATTGGACAAAATATGTCCAAAGAAAAAATACCATTCAATGCCATAGGCACCAACTTGCGCAAACTGCGTGAAGAGGCGGGGTTAACGTTGAAGGAGGTCGCGGCTGCGGTCGCTTTGGATGTGTCGCTTCTGAGCAAGGTGGAGCGGAATATCCGTTTGCCTACGCAGGAGCAGTGCAATGATCTCGCAGCATTCTATGGAGTTTCTCCCCAAGCTCTGACACAAGAACGATTGTTGTCGAAAGTATATGCCGAATTGGGGACTCCCTCGAATTTTGACCAAGTCGCAAATCAAGTTCGGGAACCAGGGGTTGCCTATCTGGACAACAAGTCCATTGGATTGATGGGTCTGCTGGATTTCCGGCGACTTGATGTTTCACGGCAGATCAGCTCCAAACGGCAATCCCAGCTAGGCCAGTTTTTCACGCCCTCGAACATTGCCGAATTCATGGTGGAGATGGTTGAGACGGTTTCTGTGGAACATGTGCGGATTCTTGATCCTGGAGCAGGAATTGGTACCTTGACGGCTGCTTTCATCATGAGATTGGTTGCTCAGGCATGCCCTCCGAAATCCATCGAGGTTGTTGCATTTGAAATCGATCCGTTTGTCCGGAGCTATCTTGAAGTGACCCTGAATGTTTGCCGGAGCCTCTGTCGCGACGCCGGAGTCGATTTTGCTGCAGAAATCATCTCCGATGATTTCATACTCCACACCCGCCAGCGTTTTGAGAACGATTTGTTCGAAACCGATCCCCGGCGCTATACGCACGCGATATTGAACCCTCCCTACAAGAAGATCGGTAGCCAGTCGGAGCAACGAAATGCCTTGAGCTCGCTGGGAATAGAAACAGGAAATCTCTATTCGGCCTTTGCCGCGCTGGCGATCAAATGGCTGGAGAATGGCGGAGAGCTGGTTGCGATCACCCCCCGTAGTTTTTGCAACGGCCCATACTTCATCCCGTTCCGTAAATTCATGCTTGAGCAAGCCGCACTTCGGCGAATCCACGTTTTTGAGCAGCGTGACCAAGCCTTTTCCGACGACGATGTTTTGCAGGAAAACATCATATTCAAAGTAATCAAGGGGGCGACGCCGGAGCAGGTTGTCGTTTCATGCAGTAGCGGGTCGGGGTGGGATTTGCTGACAAGCCGCGTCGTGGATTTTGCGCAGGTTGTGGACATGGAAAGCAGGGAGAAAATCATCCACATCGCGGTTAATGATTTTGACCAGGGGATTGTCGAGCAGATGAACGCGCTTCCCTGCCGCCTTGAGGACTTGGGAGTCGGGGTTTCAACGGGACGGGTTGTTGATTTCCGGGCAAAAGAGTTCCTGCATGTGGCACCGGATGAAAGCACCGTACCTTTGTTCTATCCTAGCCACATGAAGGATGGAGAAACCGAGCACCCGAGGAAGGAGTTTCGGAAATCCCAGTTTATAGAGGCATGCGAAGCAACCAGTTCCCTATTGCTCCCGGCGGGGTGTTATGCCTTGGTAAAGCGGTTCTCCGCTAAGGAGGAGTCCCGCAGGATTGTGGCGGCGGTGTGCAGAACAGACGGGCCTGCTGGGTTTGAAAACCATTTGAATGTCTACTACGCTCATGGGCTTGGATTGCCCGATGAAGTTGTGAAGGGATTGGTGCTGTTCCTCAACTCCACGCTGGTGGACATGTATTTTCGGCTGTTCAGCGGACACACCCAAGTGAATGCCGGAGATTTAAGACGGCTAAACTATCCATCTCCAGAGACCTTGACGAAGTGGGGAAAGGCATACGGGAAAGTGACCGGAGATCAGGATATGATAGATGAATTGGTAGAAGCGGAGGTATGCAGGATGGCACCAAATAAACGGGCGGGGAAAAGGCAGATAAAGCAGAAGCTCAAAGAAGCGTTCGCCATTCTGAACGCGCTGGGGTTGCCAAGGGAGCAGCAGAATGAGCGGTCCGCGCTCACCTTGCTGGCGTTGGCCGGGCTTGTTCCGGAAGCGGAATGGAAATCGGTTGGTTCTCCGTTGATTGGGATCACGCCGATAATGGATTTTTGCCGGGAGCATTATGGAGTCAACTATGCGCCCAATACCCGGGAGACATTCCGGCGCCAGACCATGCATCAATTTGTACAAGCAGGCTTGGTTCGGGAAAATCCGGACGACCCAACACGCGCGACCAATAGCCCAAAGTGGTGCTACCAGTTGGAAGAACATGCAGTGGAACTGCTCAGGCAATATGCCACGGATATGTGGGAGGCGGAGCTGGAAAGCTTCTTGGAGATTGTCCCGGCGTTAAAACATCGCTATGCGGCAATGCGGGAGATGAAGAAAATCCCCGTTGGATTTGGCGAAGGAGCAAAGATCCAGCTTTCACCCGGGAAGCACAACAAGCTGGTGAAGGCGATCATAGAGCAGTTTTGCCCTCGTTTCACTCCAGCCGCCGAAGTGCTTTATATCGGTGACACGCAGGAAAAATTTGCGTTCCGAAATGCGGAACGGATGGCCGAACTCGGTTGTTTGCTTGAGGAGCACGGGAAAATGCCCGATGTCATCGTTTACGATCCAGTAAAGGAGTGGCTCATTCTGGTTGAATCGGTGACCAGCCACGGACCTGTCGATGCAAAAAGACACGTCGAGCTGGCCAGTCTTTTTTCATCCGTCGAATCGGGCATCGTTTATGTGACCGCATTTCCGGATAGAACACTGATGGCCCGTTATCTGGGTGTGATTTCGTGGGAAACAGAAGTCTGGGTGGCCGATGCTCCCGACCATCTCATCCACTTCAATGGCGAGCGATTCCTAGGCCCGTATTAAACGAACAACTGGAAATAAATGGACTTCCTTTCGGACTACACCTTCCTCGACCTCTTCTGGATCGCGCTGAGCCTTTTTCTCACCGGAA
This sequence comes from Pontiella sp., assembly GCA_041740875.1. Lineage (GTDB taxonomy): Bacteria > Verrucomicrobiota > Kiritimatiellia > Kiritimatiellales > Pontiellaceae > Pontiella. The sequence continues at coordinate 6,004 of JBGSLE010000496.1, forward strand.
TGAGCAAGGGCGGGTTTCCGGTCGGGAGCATTGCGCTGCCGATCCTGATCCTGTGCTGGCCGGCGCAGGCGAACGCGGCGCGCGCGGCCGTCGGGTTCATGCTGCCGATGCTCTGCCTGATGGACGCCGTCGCGATGGCGTTCTACTGGCGGCACGTGCGGTGGGGGCGCATCGTCTATCTCCTGCCGGCGATGTTGCTGGGCATCCTGGTGGCCAGTTTCCTTTTTGTGTCCGACGAGGCGGCGCTGGTCGCGGTGTCGGACCGGGCGCTGAAAATATTGATCGGGTCGCTGGGCATCCTGTTCGTGGCCTATTTCGCCGCGAAAAAGTGGATCCTGCGCCACATCCACGCGTCCCAGCCGAACTGGACGAAGGGAACGGTGTTCGGCTTTGCGGCGGGGATGACCTCGACGCTGGCGCACGCGGCGGGGCCGGTGGTGCAGATGTACCTGCTGCCGCAGCAGCTCGAAAAGAAAGCGTACGCCGGAACCTCCTGCGCCTTTTTCTGGGTGAACAACCTCGTCAAGCTGGTGCCGTTCGCCCTGCTGGGCCGGATCCAGCCGGAAGGCCTGAAGCTCGGGGCGGTGCTGCTGCCGGTCATTCCGATCGGCGTGGCGCTCGGCTGGTGGTTGACCCACAAGACGGAGCAGCGGCACTACACCCTGCTCATCTACGCGGTGCTGCTCGTCACCTCGGTCACGCTGATCCTCAAGGCGCTGTAGGCGCTTCCTTGCCCCCGAACATTTGGGCCGCCATTTCCAGCTGGGACAACTGCATGTCCGTGGTGGTCTTGATGCTGGCCTCGAACGCGGTGTACTGCTCCGGCGTGAGCAGGCTTTGCGCCCGGGCGGAGATGCGTTCGTTGAGCTGCCGGACGTCGTTGGCATAGCTTTGGATGTTTTCCTTCGAAAAGCGGCCGGGGCTCAGGTCGGTGTTCTTTTCGTCGTGGAGGTTGCCCGTGAATGGGAAGTTTTTCTTTTCCTCGTGCATCATGCCCAGCAGGTTGCGGTAGGTGTCGTCGGCCAGCGTCGCGTTGGAGGCGGCGAGGCTTTGGTCCATCTGCGAAAGCATCATCCGTTCGCCCATGGTTTTTTCATAGAACTCCCATTCGGCAAGGTCGTCGGGATTGTTGAGGAACTTCTCCATTTCGGTCTTGAGGGTTTCCTCCGCCTGCTTGGCCTCGTCGGCCAGGGCCTTCTTTTCATCTTCGCCCAGGTTTCCCCCCATCATCTTCATGGCCATGTCTATGTTTTTCATTTGGCGGTACATCAGCAGATCCATGAAATACTTGGTTTCTTCGGCGTCGAGGTCTAGGTATTCGATCAAGTCGGAATAGAGCGCGCCGACCGCGCCGCGCTGGCTTGCCTCCATCACCTTGTTCATGGTCGGGTTTTCCATCATCTTCGCCATGTTTCCCATCATGCGGCGGACGGCGGTTTCCTGTTCCTCCGGCGCGGGGTTTGCTTCCATGGGAGGAGGGGTGGCGACCGCTATTTCGGGTTGCACCGGAACGATGGCAGGTTCGGCGGCGACGGGCTCGCTGGACGCGGCGGGTGCCGGTTCCGCGGGCGCCGTAGCCAGATTCGTGGCCGTCTGCTTCAGTTCGGCATTTTCCCGCTTGGCCGAAAAAAGCGCTGCGATGAGCACAACGGCGACGATTGCGAGCAGGACGGCAGGCAGTTGTTTTTTCATGTCGAATTCCCCCTTGGTTGGTTGGTGCGGGGTTTCTACCACCTTGATGACCGGCGAGTAACTACATTTTTAGCGGTTTATTGCAAAGGGCGAGTTCCGACGGACAGACTTGCCAAGGTTACGCCCGCCTAATTGATCAACCGGTTTTACTGGAGAGGAACGTTCCAGTTGACCGGAAGGATCTCGCAGAACGCCGCAGTGTCGTTGGTAGCCGATCCGTTCAACAGCGGATTGTAGGTGACCGTGTACGTGGTGTTCGTGATCGAGGGTCCGCGCACGATTTCGCCGCCGGTCAACACATTGTTTTCTTTGCCAGGCAGCCAATCGCCGTAGATAAGCAACGGGCGCATCCGCAAGGCATAGACCACGTTGCTCGCGGCGGCAAAATCCACCGTGATGCTGTTGATCAAACCGTTCGTGGGCACCGGTGCGATCACGCTGTCGATGCTGACCGGCGTGGTCGGGGGCATGGCCGTGGAAGGCCCTTCGAAGGCGACGGCCGCGCACGTGCCGATCTGCAGGTCGTCGAGCCGCGCACCGGTGGCGCTGTTGGCGCGTCCGGAAAAGGCGAGGTAGTTCTGGTTGGCATTCTGCCAGCGGAAGAAGCCCGATGTCTTGGGTACATTGTTCCAATAGACAATGTAGCTGGCGAACGACCCCTTGTTGAAGTCGGTCACGCCGAAGTCCACCCGCAGATTGCCGGTCGGATTGGCACCGGCGATGTTCTGCCGGAAGACCATATAGCCGGCCGTCACCACCGACAGAAAGCCGCTGCGGTTGATGCCTGCGGTAAAATCGGCCGTGCCGGTCAGCCCCTGCAGATCGGCGGTCAGGTAGCGGAGCGAGCCGCGCACGTTTCGGTTGGCGGGGTCGGCGATGGCGGTCCAGGCATTGATTTCGTCCAGGGTGCAGCCGGCCGACAGCGCCACCCAGCGGTCGTTCTCTTCATTGTTATTGGAGTTGGCGGTTATTTTGGCGCTCATGCTGAAGTTTCCGGCCGCCGTGATTGCGCTATCAATGAAGTTATGGTTGATCCCGACCCCCGACTCCTGGACGTTGGCCGTCGCGTTGCTGTACCCCAGACGGCAGAGGTTGGTGAAGATGGAACAGGCCATGTCGTTCCATGTGCTTGCTGATGAGATGTTGCCGACCTGCAGGGTCTCCAGATAAACCCCCGATCCCAGTCCCAGCGTTCCGCTCATGCCGGCGGTTTCTGCATCCAGGTCATTGTTATCGGCCCGGTCGAACGTATCCGCAAACAGCACGGTGGTCACCTCCGGGGCAACTTCCTGATGGGCCACGGTAGCGGTATTGGTGGCCACCGGCACGGCACCCTCCGAGACAATGATCCGGAACACGGTCTGCGCCCCGGCGGTGCCATCCACGGTCGCAGCCACCTGGTGCGTGCCGTTGCTGGCGATGCCGGCCTGCCCGCCGGACGGGAACGCCGCCGAGCCTTCGATCGCCGAGATGGCATAAGTGGAGCCGGGCTCGACTAGGCTGAAGCCGGTGTAGGTCAGCGTTACCGGATTGTCGGTCTTGTCGTTATCGGCCACGGTCGGGGAAGCGCTCAGGGTCACCGTCTTGATCGGATCCGACTGCAAGGCGATGAAGTTGTCGAAATAGGCCCCCTTGTTTCCAGAATTTCCTCCATACCGAAGTTCGAACGAAGTGATATTGGTGAGGTTTGCGGTCCGGTGCCCGAAGGTGATGTCGGCGTCATCGTCCACATCGGTGTAGACGCCGTCGCCGTTCCAGTCGACGCTGAGCGTGCTGGTGTTTGATCCCGTGGCGCCGGTGCCGATCACGATTTTGACGTGCGGCGAGGCCGTCCAGCTTTTGAGATAGCTGTCAACGGCGGGATTCACAAAGCTGATGGCATAGCTGGACGGCAAAACCACGGTACCGCTGGAGTTCACATATCCGATCTGCATGGGCGGAACGTTATCAATATGGAAAACAAAGATGTAGGCATCGTTCTGGGCGGAATCCTGCAAGGCCAGGCGCACATGGCGTTCATTGCCGGCGCGGGAGGCAAACAGGTCGAATTCGAACACCAGCGCCTCGTTGCTCGTCAGGCTGACGCTCTGGGTTAGGTTGCCGCGAACCAAGTCATTGAAAACTGAGCCGGCAATGACCGAGTCGAACACAAACGCATTATTGTTGTGGTTGGAGTTCGCGACAATGGCTCCGGGGTTGCCGCCGCCGGCACCGGACAGCACCCATGAACCCACCGAGGTGCCGGCATTCAGATTGGCCACCGTGGCGTTGTCGGTCACCGATCCGGTTATGGCCGTCGAGGCATTGAAGTTTGCGTCGAATACAACGGTAGCCGCCTGTGCTCCGTACGCAAACGGCAACAGCGCGCCTAGGCAAATAACCATCTTGCTTGTGGTCTTCATACATCCCTCCTGTTGGTTGTGAACAAAACGACTCAACCCACAATGCACTTGATGACAGTATGCATACCGTTATTCAAGCAGATTGTGATTAAACGATTTGTCGGGCAACGCCGGGGGAAGAAGCTGGATGGAATCCCGCCGGCACCATCGCTGGAATCCGCAAAAGAGCGCCGCAATTCCACCATTGATTGTCGGCGACCATCATGCTTGGCTTCGCGCGTGAAATGGGAAAACCAACTGCTCGGGAAGGTGCCGGTCAAATCGTGGTGCGAGCGCGTCGAGCAAGGCGCGCTGGATCAGGCGGCCAACCTGGCGAACCATCCCAAGGTGTTCCGGCACGTGGCGCTGATGCCCGACTGCCACGTCGGCTACGGCATGCCCATCGGCGGCGTGGTCGCCTGCCAAGATGCGCTCATCCCGAACGCGGTCGGCGTCGATATCGGCTGCGGCATGTGCGCCGTCCGGACGGATTTTGCGGCCGAGGCCGTTTCGCGCAGGCAAATCGCGGAGTGCCTGGAGCGCATCAAGCTCCGGGTTCCGCTTGGCGAAGGGCACTGCCACCCGAAACCGCAACGCTGGGATGGATTGGATCGGCTGCCGGATTGGCTCGATCCGCACGCCCGGGAGCTGGCCGCCAAAAACCTCGGAACGCTCGGCGGCGGCAACCACTTCATCGAATTGCAGGCGGGCGGCGACGGCGTTCTTTGGCTGATGCTCCATTCCGGCTCGCGCAACCTCGGCTACCGCATCGCCGAGCACCACCACCGCATCGCGTTGGAGCGGCATCCGGCGCTGGGGGATTTGGCCTATCTGGATACCGGCGGCGAGGCGGGGCGGGACTATCTGCGGGAGATGAACCTGGCGTTGGCCTATGCGCAGGAAAACCGGACGCGCATGATGGCCGTGGCAAAGGCGGCGGCGGTGCAGGTGTTCAAGCAGCTCGACTTCCAGGAGGAGATCAACATCCACCACAACTATGCCGCGCCGGAAGAGCATTTCGGCGAAACCGTCTGGGTTCATCGCAAGGGGGCGACTTCGGCCAAGGCGGGCGAAAAGGGGATCATTCCCGGCAGCATGGGCACGCCGTCGTATATCGTCTGCGGACGGGGCCATGCCGAGTCCTTCGCCTCCTGCTCCCACGGGGCGGGGCGGACCATGGGCCGGATGGCGGCCTCGCGCGCGCTGTCCAAGGCGGAATGCGACCGCGCGATGAGGGAGGTTGTTTTTTCCGGCTGGCAACCGCTGCGCGGCCGCGGGAAAAAAGGTGCGGGCATGCTCGATCTCAGCGAAGCGCCGCAGGCCTACAAGGACATCGACGAGGTCATCGCCGCCGAACTTGATTTGATCGAGCCGGTGGTGCGGCTGCGCCCCCTCGGCGTACTGAAGGGCTGATTCAGGTCCGCTTTTTCAGGTGGAGGTCCTGGTGGACGGGGCAGAGGCACATGAAGGAGCTGCCGAAGGAGCACTGGTAGGGACAGCTGGTCGGATGGCGCTCTTTGACGAAGTACACCTTGCCGCCGACGGTTTCGGTGATCGTGCAATGCGGTTTTCCCCCATTGGCAAGGCACATGCAGTTTTTCCTGCATCGGTCTGCTTTCGCATGGCATGGGTGTTCGTTATCCATCTGTTTGGTCATTCTCTCTCATAAACGACGGTCTATATGCTAGTTATGGAGGCTCCAAGATGCGAATGAAAATTTCTAGTAAAATTTACTAGAGAAAGATTTACCCATGGTTTGTTTGCCGCCGACAAACCCCCGCTTTTTTTGGTTTCCATGGCGAGGGCGTTGGATACACTCGCGGCCGGTTTACGGGAATCATCACTATGATCGGCATCATCGACTATGGCATGGGCAATCTCGGCAGCGTGACGAATGCGTTCCGCTTCCTGGCGCTGGACGCGAAAATCGTGGCGCACCGGCGGGAGATGGACGATTGCCGCGCGCTGGTGCTGCCGGGCGTCGGCGCGTTCGGCGATTGCATGGCCCATCTCACCGGGCATGGCTTCGTCGATCCGATCACAAACTGGGTGCAGGCCGGCAAGCCCCTGATGGGCATCTGCCTCGGATTGCAGGCGCTGTTCGAGCATTCGGAGGAGTCGCCCGGCGTGCCGGGGCTGGCCCTCTTCAAGGGCGGGGTCAAGCGGTTCGATTTGCCGAAGGCGCTGAAGGTGCCCCAGATCGGCTGGAACCGGATGGTGCAGGTGCGGCCGGACTGCCCGATGTTCGACGGAATCGATGACGCGGCGTTCTTCTACCTCGTCCATTCCTACTACGTCTGTCCTGGCGATGAATCGATCATCGCCGGAAAAACCGGGTACGGCGTCGACTACTGCTCGTGCGTCTGGAAAGACAATGTGTTTGCCACGCAGTTCCACCCCGAAAAATCGCAGGCGGACGGGCTACGGATGTTGCGCAATTTCTGGAACTGGGCCGAAAAGCGGTGATATGGGCGAAAATGGGGCGATTTTGGACGTGTGAAGCCTGAAATCCGTGCTATCTTTCGCCCCAAATGAGCCTCAAAGCAAAAATACTGTCGATCCTCTTCGTCGCTTCGATCGCCTCGTCGGTGGTCACCGCCCTGTTCCTGATGTTCCTGCTGAAGCTCTTCGGCCAGGAATCCGTGGTCGAAAACGCGGGATCGCTGGCCGTGGTCATCGCCGTTGCGGTCTACATGCTGAGCGGCCTTTTCCTGCTGATCCTGCTCAACGTCCTGCTCAGCAAGAACGTCGTCATCCCCGCCGTCGAGCGCAAGATGATGGACCACGAGCGCACGATGCTGACCGAACAGCTGCACCATTCCCAGAAAATGGAGGCTGTCGGCCGCCTGGCCGGCAGCATCGCCCACGACTTCAACAACCTGCTCACGATCATCGACGGCTATGCCAGCCTGATCATTGCCGATCCGGTGGCCGCCGAGGTGGGCCAGAACGCGCAGGAAGTCGTCGGCGCCGCGCGCAAGGCCTCGTTCATCACCCGCAAGCTGCTCAGCTTCAGCCAGAAGGAAAAGACCGAGCCTGTCCTGCTCGACCTCAACACCACGCTGCAGGACACCGACAAGATGCTCAGCCGGCTGATCGGGGAACGCATAACGCTGGTGACCAAGTCATCCGCCGAACCGATCTTTGTCCTGGCCGATCCGGTCCAGATCGGCCAGGTGCTCATGAACCTGGCCGTCAACGCGCGCGACGCCATGCCCCAGGGCGGGCGCATCACCATCAAGACCGGAAAGCGAATGGTCAAGGATGGCGAGTGCGCGAAGCCCGGCAAGCTCCCCCCGGCCGAATACGCCGAAATCTCGGTCTACGACACGGGCTGCGGCATCGACGAAGCGATCATCGGCAAAATCTTCGAGGCGTTCTACACCACCAAGCAATCCGGCAAGGGCACGGGGCTGGGGCTGTCGATCGTCAAAAGCATCATGAAGCAGAACAACGGCTTTATCGATGTGAAGAGCAAGGTGGGCAGCGGCACCACCTTCTTCATTTACCTGCCCATCGCGGACGAAGAAGAGGTCCGGACCATCACGGCGGCCGGACGGCTGGAGCAGGCGGCGGCCGATGCCGAAGCCGCCCGGGATACGACTGGCTCGGCGGCCGGGGCCACCATCCTGCTGGTGGAGGACGATCCGATGATCCGCACGCTGGTGAACCAAACCCTCGAAATGCACCAGTTCAAGGTGCTGCTGGCTGAAGAGGGCTGGGAGGCCATCAAGATCGCGCGCAACCACAAGGGGGCGATCGACTTGCTCTTCACCGATGTGGTGATGCCGGGCCTCGGCGGCGCCGAGTTGGCGATGGCCACCAAGGAGCTCTATCCCACCATCAAGGTGCTTTTCATGTCGGGCTATTCGCGCTCCCAGCTCAACGAGGAAGGCGTTCCGCCCGATGCCGCCGTGCTGGAAAAGCCCTTCACGCCCGACAAGGTCATTGCCATGATCCGCAAAATGCTCGCCAGCTAATCCAGCCCGACCCGTTCCGCGGCGGTGGCGGGAATCCAGCAGGTTTGCCCGTCGGCCAGGCGGATCTGCCACCACGTTTTCCGCTCCTCCACGCGCCGGAATTCCGTGCCGGCATGCAGCGGATCCTGGAAGGCGGGGGCGTAGCGCTCGCCGTCGCCCTTGCGCGCCAGAACCTCCGGAGCCACGATCACGCCAGGCTCCGTTCGGCGCAGGAGAGCCGCTTCCGTCAAAA
>JBGSLE010000497.1:0-2959 GCA_041740875.1 Pontiella sp.
CATGGCGTGCGGATCGGACCAGGTCCGGATCACGGGCGGCCACGAATTCCACATCGTCTCGGTCGAACTGGAGGTTCCCCCTACGGATCCAGGGCATCCGCCCCGCGCTTCCTGAACGAGCACCGCCCGATCTCCTTGTCCGCAAAGATCAGCTCGAAATCCGTCCGCTCCGAATCGTCGGGCTGGAAGGCGACGGTCTCCTCGAAGCGCGCGTCGTTGCGCAACAGCTCGTGGATCTCCGCAAAATAAGGGAGGTGGTCGGTGGCGACGTGCAGGCAGCCCCCTTCCTCCAAGGTCAGGAAGAGCGCCTCCATGAACGCCGGGCTAAAGAGGCGGTGGAAGGAATGCCGATCCTTCGGCCAGGGATCGGGAAAGAAAAAATAGTAGTTGGCGACATAGTTGGAGGGCATCAGCTGGCTGATGGCGTAGAAGCCCTCCATGCGGAAAAGACGGACGTTTTCGAGTCCGGCCCGTTCGCACCGCCGTCCGCTGCTGTTGATGCGGATCAGCTGCCGTTCGATGCCCAGGAAGTTGGTTTCGGGAAAATTGCCCGCCCGCGCCACGAGGAAGCGCCCCTTGCCCGAACCGATATCGACCTCCAGCGGGCGTCCGGGGTGCGGGAATGCCGCCTTGAAATCGTATGGATCGATCCAGTTTTCCGGGATGATCCGCAATGTTGTCTTTTTTTTCCGGGCCATGGGGGGCATACTGTTTGCGAATTGCCGAAGGAAGGGCAAGCATATCCACATGGGAATCTACGACCGCGACTATATGCGCCAGCCGGAGCGCGAAACGCCTCCGGGGAAGCCCCGTGCGCACCTGCGCCACGCGGCCAACCGGCCGCCGTTTTTGCACCGCCTGCGCTTCTGGCTCTGGCGTCTTTTCACGCGCCGCTGAAGGGTGCCCTTCCCGGCGCAAATCCTCCCGCCGGCCGGTTCCTTGCTCACCAAATCCTCATGGTGCGGCGCTTGACTCCCCCCGCCAGAAAGCCTAAACGCTCCGCCAACGATAAGGAAACGAGCGGGAAAAATCCGGATCTCCGGAACCGCATTCTTATCCAATACAACAAGGAGCACAAAAGAAGATGAAGCAAGCACTGACCGTAATAACGGGAGTTGCCATCATCGCGTCCGTAGCCCAGGCCCGCATCGGCGAAACCTTCGCCACCTGCACCGCCCGCTACGGGGAACCCAAAACCGTGAAGCTCGACCAAAACCAGACCGGCGTCGCGATCTACGACAAGAACGATCTGGGCATCAAGCTCCACTTCACCGCCGACCATGCGGACCTCGTCCGCTACACCCCCGGCGAAGTGGCGCAGATCGACCTGGATACCGCGCGCTTCCTGATTGAAGCCAACGGCCGCGACAAGAAATGGGAGCAGCTCACCGAAACCGAAGAAACCATGTGGTCCAACGAGGACGAGCGGCGGCAGCGCCCGCGCATCCGCAAGATCGATCCGGTCCTGTGGGAAACGAAGGACGGCCTGCTCGTAGCCAGCTATTCGCCCAGCCACGGCAGCCTGGAAATCAAGGCGTCCTCGATGCAGCTGAAGATCCGCGACGGCCTGTAGGCCCGCGAACAGAAAACGGCGAAACCCGGCCCCTGCGGCCGGGTTTCGTTTTTTACGGCGCGGACGGCTCCACGAGCTGAACCACCGCGTTTTTCCGCCGCACCCAAGGATGCTCATTCAGGTTTGAGCAATCCGCCCGCCACACCAGCATGCGGTATCGTCGGTCATCCCCGGACAAGGAAAACCGGATGGATTGCGCGCCCGACGGTTCGCCGGAAAGGATGGATGCCGCCAAACCGGTCGAGGCGCGGTATTCTGCGGGCTGGCCGAGCGGAACCCACGCAAAGTGCTTTGACCCGTATTCCTGGATGCGGTGCGGCGGCTGTCCCTCGGCCAGGACGCGCCCCTCGAGCACCACGCTGCGTCCGGCTTCCCACTCCGCCAGCACCCCCGCCCCCATCACCGGCCAAGCCTCGCCGGGTTTCCACTCCGTTCCATCCTGCCCCGGCATCATGGTGAGGACATCGGCCTCCAGCGCGGGATCCTCCAGCCAAACCCGCAGGATTTCCCGGCAAAACTGCGCCCGGACAAACCCGCCGGGCAGATTGGCCAGCAGCAGATGGTCGCCTTTCGCCAGTTGGCCGCGAACCGGTTCGATTTGCCCGAGCATTTCCGCCACCGATCCCGGCTGAAGGGCGATCGCGGCATGCTTGGCGCGCAGCTGCGCGGATTGGAAAAGCGCGTAGCCGCCCAACAAAACGCACAGGGGCAGCCGCCAAGGCGGCGGACGGGAAGCGACAAAAAGGCCGATCACCCCGCAAAAGGCGAGCGAGGGGAGGTAGAGGTAGCGCTCGCTCAGGTAGACGAAACTGGTCGGCAGCCACGCCAGGATTCCGAGCAGGCCCAAAAACCAGAACCGCTGGTCGCGCCGCAACACCCACGCCATCCCGGCGAAAAGCGCGACGCCAACCCACACCACCCAGGCCCGGTGCAATGCGGCAACCGTTTCGGCATCGGCGAAGGGAACCGTGATTTCCGCCGCCAGCAGGTTTCCGGCATAGCTGCGAAACTGGAGCCACAGGTGCCCGGCAAAGCGCAGATCCAGCGGGGAGACGAGGTAGGGATGGACGAAATCGCTCCCCGCCCCGCCCAGCGCGAGCTTCTTGAGCGCAAGGATGGCCAGCGCAACGCCGCCATGCGCGGCATAGGTTTTCCATTGGTACCGCCCCGGCCCAAGCCAGCGGTCGTGTAGCGCCAGCAAGACCGGCAGGACCACCACCATTTCCTTGGTCAGGAACCCGAAGGCGAAAAAGGGCAGCGCCCACCAGCGGTGCCCGGCGATATGAAGCACGAGCGCGGCAAGGAAACCCAGCGCCGCCAGCGAATCGGTCCGCCCGGCGACATACCAGATGCATTCGGCATGCGCGGCGAGCCCCGCGAACAAGG
>JBGSLE010000498.1:0-3112 GCA_041740875.1 Pontiella sp.
TCGCGTTCGCGGGCCAGCGAACTCTTGACCTCCCAGAGGTGGACGCGCGGCTCGGCGAGCAACCGGATTTCGGGGATCAGGAACGGGCGCGGTTTTTCGATCCGGATGCGCACGGCCTTGGCGGCCTGCTTCGGGAAGGAAGCCGTCAGGCTGAACCGATCGCCGTTGTCGATGGCCACGTTCAGATCGAGACGGGCAACCTCCTTGAAGGTGTTGCCATCCGGCGAAAGCTCAACGGCCACCGGCGTATCGGAACCCGCACCCAGCGCATACGGCCACCGGTCGCTGCGATCAAAGACGACCGTCGCGATCTCCTGCGGCGCATCGAATTCGGCTACCACCTCCGCCAAGCCCTTCGCCCCGGTCTTGAAATCGTCGTCGAACAGCGTGCGGTCTTCCTTGCCGTTGACCGTGGCCCGCGAAGGCACCAGCGGAGCGCCGTCCCCCGCCAGCGGCACGGCCAGCACGGCGACATCCTCGTAGAAATCCTCCAGGGTGAACGGCTGCTTGAGCTTGAGCGGGCCGGTGGCCGGCCCCGCAACATCGACCGTATTCCAAACCAGCATCTTCATCGAGCGATCCGGGGTGATCCATGGACCGCCCGCCGTCGCCCAGCCGTCGCATTGGTGCAGGGAGAGCTTCATCCCCAGCCGAACGCACTCCTTCGCCGCATGGGCATACATCTCGCGGTACCGGGTCGAATTGAAATCGACATCGCCCGGCGGGGTGCGCAGTCCGACGCCCATCATCAGCGCGCCGCCGACGCCGACACGGTCCATCGCCTCCAGGTCGGCGGTGATCCCCTCCTTGGTCACGTTGCCGTCCATCCAGAACCAATAGACCCACGGCTTCGCCTCCTCCGGCGGCTGCGTAAAAAGAGGTTCCAACTCCGGCGTGGCGACGACGGTGCAAACGGCGCACAGCAGGGCAGCAATCCAACACGTCTTCTTCATGCCCGGGCTCATGGCAGGACTCCTTTCATTCGGTGGTTGGCCGCTCGATTTCCATGCCAGGCCTCTCAACGAACCTTCATTTTCCTTTTTTGGCCGGGGCCTTGCGGACGCCGGACCGGGTTTCCCATTGGCCCTTCTGCTCCTGCACCCCGCGTTCGTAGGCCTGCGCAAAGGCCGGATCGAGGAAGGGATCCTTCGTCTGCTCGCGCCAGCTCTTCATGCGACGGGCCATTTGCTCGACCCGCCGGCGGTATTCCGGGTTTTCGGCCAGATTGGCGATCAGGTACGGATCGTTGCGCAGGTTGAACAACTCGAACTCGGGCGGGCGCTCGACGCGGTCGTAGGCGGCGCGCACGGGCGTGCCTTCGTAGGAGGGCTTCATGGCCTCCCACCACGCATAGCAATAGTTGTGGCCTTCGAGCGGGTTTTCGCGGTCGGACGCCAGGTTGTGTACCATCTGGTAGCCCTCCGACAGGATGGTATAGCGCGGATAATAGTGCCACGGCACATGGGCAATGAACTCGGTGAAGAGCGCGTCGCGCCATTCGACCGTTCCTTTCTTGAACAGCGGCTGGAGCGGCAACCCGGTCTGCCGGGCATCGTCGATCCGGCCGCCGGCCGCCGCCACGAAGGTGGGGAAGAGGTCGATGGAGGAGACCAGCTCGTCGCGGACGAGACCGGGCTCGGCGCGGCCGGGCCACCGCACGAGCATGGGGATGTGCGTCGCCGTGGCATAGGCCGAAATCTTGCCGCGCGTCAGGTCGGCGCCGTGGTCGCCAAGGAAGGCGACCAAGGTGTTGCCGAGCAGCTTGCGCGACTCCATCATGGCCATCAGCTCCCCCACCCCCGTGTCGAGGCGCTGGATGCAGGCATAGTAGTCGGCATTCTCGGTCCGCACCTCCGGTGAATCGACCACCAGATAGGGCACCGGCACAACGGCCTCCGGCGTCACCGGGTTTTCCGGCAGGCCCAGGCGCAGGCGCGGGAATTTTTCGTTCCGGTCGCTTCCGTAGCGCCCGTCGCCGCCGCCGCGGTGGGGATCGACGTAGCTCATCACCAGGAAGAAGGGCTTGTCCTGCGGCGACGCCTCCAGCCACTTTCCCGCCTCCGCGTTCATCCAGCGCACATCGCGCTGCATGACCACCTTCTGCGCATCCACTTCGCGGAAATCCCACTCGAACTGCTCTTCGGGCTCAAAGTGGGTTTTGCCGATGATCGCGGTGCGGTATCCAAGCTTCTTGAGCGCGTTCGGCAGCTTGGGCACATCGTCGTGCATCCGCGCCCAGCCCTGTTGGGCCAGCGAATACATGCCGTGCTGGTGCGGATAGAGGCCGGTCATGATGCTGCCGCGCGACGGCGAGCAACTCGCGGCCGTCACGTGCGCCTGGGAGAAACGCACGCCCTCCGCCGCCAGCCGGTCGATGTTGGGGCTCAGCTTGTTGGCGTCGCCATAGCAACCCAGATCCGGGCCCAGGTCGTCGGCGATGATCAGCAGGATGTTCGGTTTTTGCGTGGCCGCCACGGTGCCCGAAACCAAGAGGACCAGCCCGGCAAGGGCGGCCATCGGCATGGTTGTTCTGTATTTCACAAGGATCTCCTTTTCCATTTTTTCCTTACGGCCTAATGAACCGCGCAAGATGCAGGCCGGATCGAACAGGCGTACATCAATCCTCAAGCAACCGCAGCGTCACCCGCCGCACATCCATTACCGTCGTGCCCTTGATTTCGAGGGCGCGCAACGTCAACACGCCGGTGCCCTTCTTCAAGTGCATGGTTCCCAGGCCGAGGGAATGGAATTCCTTCATCTGGCTTTCGGCAGGCGGACGCGGCAGCGTGTCCTGGTTGGTGTAGAGGGGCGGATCCCAACCCGGCGCGACTTTGCCGGCGAGGCGTTCCTCCATGAAGGAGAGCTCGACCAGCGAACCGGCGTCGGACTCGGGGCAAGTGTAATCGACCGTTGCTTCATAGCGGCCGGTCTGGTTGACCTCCAGAAGCCACTCCATGCGGTCGTCGGTGCTTGTCCAATTGACGAAGTAGGAGCTATTGGGCGCAGTCGCACTGCGCTTCACTCCGCCGCGAGGCACGCCATCGCGGGCGGGAAGCATGGCCACCGGAAACTCGCGATAGCCCACGGGGAACGGGCGCGCATCCGCCGCCGC
>JBGSLE010000499.1:0-5563 GCA_041740875.1 Pontiella sp.
TTCCGGCAGGGCCACCTGCACCTCGGTCGCGGCCTTGGTGGCGAAGGTGAATTCGAGGTGGCGGGCGCCAAACGCGCGGCTGACCGATTCGAGCGTCGACTTGGCCGACTTCTGCACTTCGGACTGGATGTTGTTGATTAACTCCAGCGCCTGCCGTTCGGCATGGCCTTTTGCCGCAGCCACCAGCTTGTTTTTGTTTTCTTCGGAAAACCCGCCGCTCAGGAATCCGTTGAGTAGGTCCGGCAGCAGCCATGGAAGCAGCTTGGACCCTTGCTCGTCATAGAAACGGATGTCGCGGATATGTACTTCGTATTCGCACGGAGGCATGGTGATGGCATAGCTTCCCTCGCCCCGCTCCTTGATCTGGAAAAGCGGGCTTAGCAGGTTGAAGCGGAAGTCGATCGCGAACTCGAAAATCATGGCCATCTTCTTGCCGCTCAGCACCCAGCTCAGGTAGCGCGAGCCAAATTCGCCCCACGTGTGGTCGGTTTCGGTGACGATCTCCTTGGTGAGCACCTTGTAGACCGACAGCTGGCCGATCGCGCGCAACTGCTCGATGCTTGAAAACACGTGGATTTCGGCAGCGGATTTCCCATGCCGGCTTTTCCGCCAAAGCCAAAAACCGCCTACCACAACCAGCGCCACCGCCATGCCTATCAGGAACTCGCTCATGCCATCACCTCATTGAACAAAATGCTAGAGGCTCGGCCCCGGCAAGTACAGGCCAATTTCCCGGGGAGGCCGCAGGCGGACGCCCTCCGCCCACGTTCCGGAAACGGGAAAAGCCGCCCCGAAGGACGGCTTTTCCGCTAGAGTGGTGCACCGAAATGGACTCGAACCATCACGCCATTGCTGGCACAAGAACCTGAATCTTGCGTGTCTACCAATTTCACCACCGGTGCGATGAAGGGCGAAATGTAGCCATCGCCCTTTGGCGAGTCAACGTCCGAAACCTAAAAAAACGCCTAATGGAAAAAGACCGCGCCGAGGGCGTGAACCGCCCGCTTGCGGTCGATTTCCTTGACCGCGAACATCATGCTGATTTCGGAGGCGCCTTGGTTGATCATCTCGATGTTGATGCCGGCTTCCGCCAGCGCCTGCGTGGCCCTGGAGGCCATGCCGACGGCATAGTGCATGCCCTCGCCCACCACCATCAGCAGCGCCAAGCCGTGTTCCACGGTGATGTTGTCGGGTTTCAATTCCTGCGCGATGCGGTCAACCACGATGCGCTCCTTGTCGGCCCCCAAGGCCGACGACCGGAGGATGACCGACAGGTTGTCGATGCCGGAGGGCGTATGCTCGAAGGAGATGCCCTCGTCTTCGAGGATTTGGAGCAGACGGCGGCCGAATCCGACCTCCCGGTTCATCATGTACTTGTCGATGTAGATGGCGCAGAAACCATCGGCGCTGGAAATGCCGACCACGGCGGCCTGCTCGTATTTGCGCTCCGGCACGATCAGGGTGCCGGGAGCCGAAGGGCGGTTGGTGTTCTTGATGCAGATCGGAATCTGCGCGCGCACCGCCGGGATGATCGCCTCGTCGTGGAACACTCCGAAACCGGCGTAGGCCAGCTCGCGCATTTCGCGGTAGGTCATCATTTCGATGGCCGGCGCATCCGGCATGATGCGCGGATCCATGGCGTAGACCGAATCGACGTCGGTGAAATTCTCGTAGACGTCGGCCTTGACCGCCGCGGCGAGAATGGCGCCGGTGATGTCGGAGCCGCCGCGCGGGAAGGTGGCGACGTCCCCGGCCTTGGTGCGTCCGAAGAAGCCGGGAAACACGACGATCCCGGATTCATCCTTGAGCGAGGCCAGCTTTTCGAACGATTCGGGAAGGACTTCGGCATTGCCGAATTCATCGCTCAGCAGCATGCCGGCATCGCCGGGGTTCACATAGCGGGCCGGATAGCCCTTGGCCGTGAACGCCTCGGCGATGACCTTCGCACTGTGGTCTTCGCCGGACGCCTTCATCGTATCCATGAATTGGAGTTTGTTGGCGCTGCGCCTAGCGATCCGGTCGCGCAGATCCGCCTCGATGCCGACCACCACCTCCGCCGGAAGCCCCAGATCCTGCTGGATCTCGCGGTAGCGCGCCACCACGGCCTGCAACGGCTCCTCGTGGCTGGAACCGGCAAGTACGGTATTGGCCAACGCGATGAGCAAATCCGTCACCTTGGTGTCGCCGCCATGGCGCTTGCCGGGTGCGGAAACCACGACGATGCGGCGAGCGGCATCCTCCGCGACAATCCCGATAATCTTGGAAACCTGCTCTGCGTTCGCCACGGACGACCCGCCAAACTTAACCACCTTCATTGAGTAAACCCTCTTGCTTGAACGTTAGACAAAAATCCGCATTGCCATGCCTACCCGAAATCCTCCAGCCGCATCCGGACGGGCGTGCAGCCGGAAACCGCCAGCGCTTCGATTTGCGCCATCGCCGCCGCAAATTCCGACTCCTTCGCCGACTGCGTCAGGATCACCACCGGCGCATAGCCGGCCTCGTGGCGCTCCTTCTGCACAACGGAGGCGATGCTGATGTTGTGGTTGCCGAAAATCGCCATCACCTTGGCCATCGAACCGGGCTTGTCCTCCAGGCAGAGGCGGACATAGCAGCGCTTTTCGATGGTTTCCGGCGCGCAATACTCCAGCTCCGCCTTTTGCAGCATCATCGTCACGCTGACCGGAGTCCCCACGCCGTTGAGCGTGTCGGCGGCGGCTTCCATGATGTCGCCGATGACGGCGCTGCCGGTCGGGAGTCGTCCGGCACCGCGCCCGTAGTACATCGTATCGCCGACGATATCGCCTTTCACAAACACGGCGTTGAAGGAGTCGCTGACGGAGGCGATCATGTGGCCGTGCGGCACCAGGGCGGGTTCGACCGAGAGTTCCACCTGGCCGCCGTTGTCCTTGATGATCGCCAGCAATTTGATGCGGTAGCCCAGCTCTTCGGCGTTGGCGATGTCCTGCGAGGTCAATCCACGGATGCCCTTGGTGGAGCACGCCGACATGGGAACCGGAGAACCATACGCCATCGAGGCGAGTACGACCGCTTTGTGGGCCGTGTCGATGCCGTCGATATCCAGGTCGGGTGGCGTTTCCGCATAGCCTAGCTTCTGGGCGTCGGAGAGCACCGTGTCGAAGGGCAGCCCTTCGCGCTCCATGCGGGTCAGGATATAGTTGCAGGTGCCGTTGAGGATGCCGTAGATGCTTTCGATGCGGTTGCCGATCAATCCCGCGCGCTGGGAGCGGAGGATCGGGATGCCGCCGCCCACGGCGGCTTCGTAGTAGATGCCCGTATGGTTTTCCCGGGCGGTTTGGTAGATTTCCGCGCCATGGTCGGCGAGCAGGGCCTTGTTGGCCGTGATCACGGGCTTGCCCAGCCGCAAGGCCGCGAGGGTGAAGATCCGGGCAACCGTGGTGCCGCCCACCAGCTCCACGATGAGGTCGATGGAGGCGTCGTTGATGACCGAACTGGCGTCGGTGGTCAACACGCCGGCCGCCACCGCAACCCCGCGGTCGGTCTTGATGTCGAGATCCGCGATGCGGGCGATCACCGGGCGGATGCCGGTCCGCTCCGCCATGAGCGCACCGTTCCGCTGGATGCCCTCGACCACCCCGGCGCCGACGGTTCCAAACCCAAGTATCCCGATCCTGATTTCCTTCATATGCACGCTGCTCCTGAAAAAAGAAGCGCAACCATAGAGGTTTGCCTATCCGACTCAAGCCAAAATCCCGTAGTGGAAACAACGGCGGCGGGCACCTCCCTTCCGTCGAACAAAATCAAAAAATGGTGTCTCCGGATGGTGAACTATTATAGAAACGCGCGATGCAACTGACCGAAGCCCTCATTGGAACCCAGCTCGGGTTGGTTCTGGCCTTCGCGGCCACGGCGATGGTGGTGGTGGCGGCCGGAATCCGGCTCAGCCTCTATGGCGACGCGCTGGGCGACCGCACCGGACTCGGCAGCGGAATCATTGGGCTGGTATTTCTCGCCGGGGTCACCAGCCTGCCGGAAGTCGTGGTGTCGCTCACCGCCGTCATCCAGGCGGGCGACCCCGCCAAAGGCGCGGACATGGCCACCGGCAACATGCTCGGATCCAACGTCTTCAACCTATTGATCCTGGCCTTCATGGCGCTGCTTTTCCCACGAAAATTCAACCCGCAGGGAATGGAAAATCCGCAAACCGATTCCGCCATCTACGGGCTGGCCATGCTCGGTATTTTTTCCGTGGCGTTCCTAACCGCGGACTTCGCCCCCTTGCGCGTGCCGCTGCTGGATTGCTCCATCCCTTTGCTCGCCCTGCCGATCGCCTACGGCTTCATCCTGCGGCGGGAACACCGGATGCAGCAGGCGGAAGAGAAGGAGCACCTTCCGTCCGAAACCAAGCTCGCCCACCTGCCCACTGCGCATTTCTACGGCATGCTGGGCATCCTGTCCGGATTCATAGTCGGCGGCGGCGTGATGCTCTCGATCCTCGGCGGCCGCATGGCCCTGCCGCCGGAACAAGGCGGATTCGGGCTGGAAGCCACCCTCATCGGAACGCTGCTCCTCGCCATCGCCACCAGCCTGCCCGAACTGGTCATCTCCTTCGCCAGCATGCGGATGGGATTCCTGGAAATGTCGGTCGGAAACGTCCTGGGCAGCAACATGTTCAACCTGCTCATCATCTTTATGGCCGATATGGCGATGCGCGGCGACAGCCTGTTGCGGCAGGCATCGCCCAAACATTGGGCCAGCGTGGGAATGATCCTGCTCTTGACGCTGCTCGCCGGGTTGCTGCTGCGCACCCGTTCCCAAAAACAAGCCATGCCCGTCGCCGCCACCATGGTGCTGCTCTATCTCGCCGCCATGGCCTATCTCATGTGAGACCCGCCGACGCCCTGATCTCCTGCACCTGCAACTGGAGCGCCGTGCTTCCGTTCCAGCGGTTTTCCTTGAGGGTGAAGGCGACGTCGATGTCGCCGGCGGGAAGCTCCGCCAACGGATAGTTGAAGGCCACCGCATCGAACACCTGCCCGCCGGCCGCCAGCGACAGCTTGAGATGCTTCTGGCCAACGACACGCGGCGATCCCGAAACCTTCGCGCCGAGCAGCGCCCAGACGGGCTCCGGATTATCCTGCCCAAAAGGTGCCATCCGCTTGAGGTGTTCGTAGAAACCCCAATCCAGCTCCTCGGCGGAAACCACGGCATCGACCGGCTGCACGGGCGAAAGATCGGACGTTTCCAGCATGGCGGACGCCGCGGCGTTGAAGCGTTCCTTGAACAGCTCCAAAGCCCCGGCCTCGACCTCAAGCCCCGCCGCCATCTTGTGGCCGCCATAGCGCGCAAGCAGCGCTTGGCAGTCGTCCAACCCGGCGAGCAGATCAAACTCGTCGATGCTGCGGCAAGAGCCCCGAGCGCGCCCCTCTTCGTCGATGCCCATGGCGATGGCGGGGCGGTTGTAGTGGCGCGCCACGCGCGACGCCACGATCCCCACAACCCCGGGGTGCCACCCTGCACGCGCCACGACGAGCCCAAAATCGCGGGAGGGGTCGAAATAGCCATCGATCTCGGCGAAGGC
>JBGSLE010000500.1:0-12605 GCA_041740875.1 Pontiella sp.
GGTAGACTGTAAATTAAAATGCCCAGTTTGGAAATCTGGTGCTCCATGCCAGAATGAACCTTTCTTCGAATCACAACAAACAAGGAAGGGAACATCGGCATGGAGCAGGAAAAGGGTAGCACCCCGCCACGCAAGGGCAAGCACTTGAACAGGAACGAACGCATTTTAATCGAAGGCTTTTTAAAGGCCGGCATGGCTGAATCCGACATTGCCGGCCAGCTGGGCCGGGATCGCCGCACCATTGGTCGCGAGATCGAGCGCGGACGGGTTGAACACCTAAATGGCGACCTGACCACAAAGCGGGCATACAACGCCGACCGGGCGCAGGACGTGCATGACCAAAACGCGACGGCCAAGGGGCCGGCGGTGAAGCTCAGGTCCAACAGCAGTGCCGTGGAATTCATTCGCTGCCACATCGTCGTGCGCAAGTGGTCGCCGGAAGCCGTGGCCGCGCGAATGAGGCAAAAGGGCATGGATGACGCCGTCTGCGCCAAAACCATCTACAACCATATCGACAGGGGCGAAATCCCCGGCGTAAGCAATGAGACGCTATGGGAGAAGCGAAACCGCGGCAAGAAGCACAAGTCGTTGCACCGCCGCGCAAAGCGCGCAACGCCCTTGGGCCGAAGCATCGACGACCGCCCCGGGGAAATCGACGGGAGGTCGGCCTGCGGCCATTGGGAGATCGACCTGGTGGTGGGCGGAAAGGGCATGGGAAGCGCCGCGCTGCTGACGCTTGTCGAGCGCAAAACCCGGAAGCTGCTCATCTGCAAGATCAAGGACAAAACCCAGGCCTCGGTGCTTCGCGCCCTCAACGGCATCGAGCGCTCGATGGACGCGAAGACGTTCAAGGCCAGGTTCCTGTCCATTACGGCCGACAACGGCAGCGAGTTCCTCGACTACGCCGCCTTGGAGAAGTCGGTGACGGGCCGGTCCAGCCGAACCCACCTCTTCTATGCCCATCCCTTTTCGTCCTGGGAGCGCGGATCCAACGAGAACGCCAACCGCATCATACGCCGGTTCGTTCCGAAAGGATGCGACATCGGCAAGTACACCCGCGAGGACATCCGGAGAATCGAGGACTGGATCAATCGCTATCCCCGCAAGATCCTGAATTTCAAAACCGCCGAGGAACTGTTCGCTCTGGAGGTGGCGGCATGAGAGGCCCCTCATCGAAAGTTGGGCATTTTAATTTACAGTCTACCAATAATGCATAATAATACATGGCGCAGTGTTGCGGAAACGGGCATAAACAACAGTGGACAGGGGTTTGTACCAAGAACCCTTATCTTCATCACCGGCCCAATACAACGCGAAGTACGCACACGGCAACTGAATCAAAAGGAAAGGAAAGCAACGTGGAAAAAACGATGGCAATGGTTTTGGCCTGCATGGCCGCAGGCGTTCAGGTTTGGGGTCAGTCGTGGGTTCCGGAGGGCCCGGTGGTTGCGCCCGTGGCGCCGGCCATGCCGCGCGCGGAGATCGAGGCCGGCCTAAAGAGCCACGACAAGGCGCTCTACATCAAGGAGGGCTGGATCCGCGATCCCTACCTCTACGTCGGACCCGACAAGCTCTACTACCTGACCGGCACCACGATCAATCCCGGCGACCCTCGCGAAGAGACCGATCCTTACAATCCTGGGCTGGGCGATGCCTCGGCGGTGGGCAACGTGGTGCAGCTCTGGCGCAGCAAGGATCTGGTCGACTGGGAATACCTCGGCACGCCGTTCACGCTCAAGGATAGCTGGCACAAAAAGCCCGGCGATGTGATCTGGGCGCCAGAGGTTCATTGGGTTCCGGAAATGAATAAATGGGCGCTCGTCCACTGCCCGAAGCAGAAGGCCAACCTGGCCTTGAGCGCCGGAACCGAAATCAAGGGGCCCTGGACGCATCCGACGGGCAAAAACCTGGGAGTGAAGCACGATCCGTCCCTGTTCAAAGATCCCGCCACGGGAACGTGGTGGATGCTCTGGGAAAACACCGAAATTGCACCGCTGAGCAAGGATTTGGCCCAATTCACGGCGGAACCGGTACGCATCGATCCCGCCGGTTCCCGCGTCAATTCCGAAGGGAAGACCCTTTCGGTAATCGGCCACGAAGGCGCCACGATGCGCAAGATCGGCAAGAAGTATGTCCACTTCGGCACGGCCTGGTCGACCGATCAGGGCCGCAAAGGATCCTACAACCTCTACTACTGCACGTCCGACACGATCACCGGCCCGTACGGCCCGCGCAAATTTGTCGGCCGCTTCCTCGGCCACGGCACGCCGTTCCAGACGCTGGATGGCAACTGGTGGTGTAGCGCGTTCTACAACGCGAACGTTCCGCCCGTGGCGCGCGAGGGGATCGAAACGCGCGACCTCGGCGCCAACGCCCAGACCATCAACCAACGCGGCACCACCATCGTGCCGCTGGAAGTGAAGATTCTCGAAGACGGCGAGGTGTACATCCGCGCCAAGGATCCCGCCTACGCCACACCCGGTCCCGACGAAGTGCAGAAATTCTAACACCAGGAGCTCCACCATGATGACCAAGACCCTCGTACTCTCGACATTGATCGCACTCGGCGCCGCTGCGGCCGCGACGGCCGCCGAAAAACCAAACATCATCGTCATCCTCGTGGACGACATGGGTTTTTCCGACATCGGCTGCTACGGATCGGAAATCCCCACGCCGAACCTCGACGCGCTGGCGGCGAATGGGCTGCGCTTCAAGCAGTTCTACAACACCGGACGCTGCTGCCCCACACGCGCGGCGGTGCTGACGGGGCTCTACTCGCACCAGGCCGGCATCGGCCACATGACCGAAGACAAAGGCGTTCCCGGATACCAGGGGCGGCTGAACGATTCCTGCGTGACCTTCGCCGAAGCGCTTAACCCGGCGGGATATTTCACCGCGATGGTTGGCAAGTGGCACGTCGGCCAAAACCTTGGCGTCACGCCGTGGGAACGAGGATTCCAGCGCAATCTTTCGGCGGCCGCAGGCGGCTTCTATCTACCGGATGCAGACAAGGCGAAGCTGTTCCTCAACGGCGAGGCCATCGAAAACGACGATCCGCGCCTGCCGAAAAACTGGTACAGCTCCGACCTCTGGGCGGAGTTCGGACTTCGGTTCCTCGACGAAGCGCGCGCCGCGCAGAAGCCCTATTTCCTCTATTTGGCCTTCAATGCCCCGCACTTCCCGCTACAAGCCCCGGCGGAATATATCAAAAAGTTCCGCGGCAACTACAGGGCCGGATGGGATGCCATCTCCGATGCGCGCCTCAAGCGGCAGCTCCAGATCGGGTTGATTGACTCCGCGTGGAAAAAAACGCCCCGCCCGGAACCGGTGGCGGAGTGGAATTCGCTCGATGCCGCCGAAAAAGACCGGATGGACCACCTCATGGCGGTCTACGCGGCGTGCGTGTATGGCATGGACAAGGCCGTCGGCGATTTTGTTGCCGGGCTCAAGGAGCGCGGCGAATTCGATAACACGCTGATCCTCTTCATGAGCGACAACGGCGGCAACGCGGAGTCGGGGCCGAAGGGCAAGACCATCGGCGACCCCACCAAGGCGGATTCCAACTGGTTTTGCGGGGAAAGCTGGGCCTACGCGCAGAACACGCCGTTCCGGCTCTTCAAGCACTACAACCACGAGGGCGGCGTATCGTCGCCGCTGATCGTCCACTGGCCGGCCGGCATTGCGGCAAAAGGGGAGTGGCGCGACCAGCCCGCGCACCTGATCGACATCATGCCCACCTGCATCGAACTGGCCGGCGCGGCCTATCCGAAAACCTTCAAGGGCAACGCCATCACCCCGCTCGAAGGCAAGAGCCTCCTGCCGGTCTTCGCCGGAAAAAACATCGAGCGCGAAGCGCTCTTCTGGGAGCATGAAGGCAATGCCGCCGTCCGCGTCGGCGACATGAAGCTGGTGCGCAAGGGGCGCGATGCGGCGTGGGAACTCTACGACCTGAAGGCCGACCGCACGGAAATGCAGAATCTCGCTGCCGCGCACCCGGAAACGGCGCAGCAGCTCGCGGCGAAATGGGATGCCTGGGCCGAACGCGCCAACGTCGTGCCCTATCCGGACGGAAACAAAGAGGGTAAGAAAAAGAAAAAGAAAGCGGGGAAGTAATCATATGAAAATGGGATTTGTTTTAATATCCACCTTGTTTTCCCTGTGGGTCCACGCAGCGGAAAAACCGAACATGGTGATGGTGCTGATCGACGACATGGGCTGGGGCGATTTTTCCTGCTTCGGCAACACGGCGGCGAAGACCCCGAACATCGATGCGTTGGCGGGCGAAGGGCTTCGCTTCCACAACTTCTACGTCAACTCGCCCATCTGTTCGCCGTCGCGGGTGGCCATCTCCACCGGTCAATATCCGCACCGCTGGCGCATCACCTCCTTCCTCAACAACCGGAAGGACAACGCCGCGCGCGGCGTGGCCCAATGGCTCGATCCGGATGCGCCGATGCTGGCGCGCTTCCTCCATCAAGCGGGCTATGCGACCGGCCATTTCGGCAAGTGGCACATGGGCGGGCAGCGCGACGTGGACGATGCGCCGCCGATCTCCACCTACGGTTTCGATGAATCGCTCACCAACTTTGAAGGCCTTGGCCCGAAGCTGCTGCCGCTGACGGAGCAGCCGGCGGAGGGCGGCGGCGTTAAAAAAGGCCGCATTTGGGACAAGGCCGAAATCCTGGGCGGCCCGGTGGAGTGGAAGCTGCGGTGCGAAATCACCGGCGGTTTTGTCGACCGGGCGATCGGGTTCATCGACAAGGCGCAGCAAGAAAACAAGCCGTTCTTCATCAACCTCTGGCCGGACGATGTCCATTCGCCGCATTTCCCTTCCGTTAAAAACTGGGCCGACTCCAAGCGCGGGCTCTACATGGCGGTGCTGGAAGAGATGGATGCGCAACTCGCTCCGCTCTTCGACCGGATCAGGAACGATCCGAAGCTGCGCGGCAACACGGTCATCGTCATCTGCTCCGACAACGGTCCCGAAGAGGGCTGCGGAACGGCAGGCGCATTCAAGGGAACGAAGGGCACGTTGTTCGAAGGAGGCATCCGCTCGCCGCTGGTGGTTTGGGGCCCGGGATTCGTTGCCAAGGAAAAAGCCGGCCTTGTCGTCCGGGAACCGGTGCTCTGCGCCATGGACCTGACGCCGTCGCTGCTTGCGCTCGCCGGAATCGCTGCGCCCGGAAAAGTGGCCTTCGACGGACAAAACCGCATCGACACCCTGCTTGGAAAATCATCGGCCTCGCATGTGGGCCCCGTCTTTTTCCGCCGCCCGCCCGACCGGAAGGATACCCGCGCCTTCAAGCAACTACCCGACCTCGCGGTGCGCGACGGCAAATGGAAGCTGTTGTGCGATTTCGATGGCGGACGTCCGCTCCTCTACGATCTCGAAGCCGATGTTTCCGAAACCACCGATCTGGCCAACCGCCAGCCCGAATTGACGGAACGGCTCGTCAAGGCGGCGCTGGCGTGGAATGCGCAACTGCCGAAGGATGCTGGCGATCCCGCGTTTAAGAAAAAGGAGGCAAAGCAATGAAACGAAGAATGATTCCCTTTGCCGTGGCGTTGATCGCGGCATCCTGCGCCGCGGTGAAGCCCAACCTGGTCTTCATGATCTCGGACGACTGCACCCATCGCGACATCGGCTGCTATGGCGGCCAGGCCTATACGCCGAATATCGACCAACTGGCCGGCGAAGGCATGCGCTTCACCCGCTGCTTCCAGACCGCGCCGATGTGCTCGCCGACTCGCCATAGCATCTATACCGGCCAATATCCGGTGAAGAGCGGGGCCTATCCAAACCACACGCAGGTCAATCCGGGCGTGAAAAGCATTGTCCGCTATCTCGGCGATCTCGGCTACCGCGTGGCCCAGAGCGGCAAGACCCATGTCGGGCCCAAAGAGGTCTTCGCATGGGAAAAGATTCCGGGAAGCAACAATCCCGAATTCGACAAGGTCGATGCGTTCCTGGCCGATTGCAAAAAGGGCGACCAGCCCTTCTGCCTGCTGCTCTGCTCGAACGAGCCGCATGCGCCCTGGAACAAGGGCGATGCCTCGCGCTATCCGGCGGACAAGGTGAAGTTGCCGCCATACTTTGTCGATACCCCCGCCACACGGGATGGCTTTTCCCGCTACCTCGCCGAAATCACCTATTTCGACGGCCAGGTGGGAGAGGCGGTGAACCTGCTGAAGAAACACGGGTTCGACCAAAACACGCTCGTCGTGGTTACGAGCGAACAGGGCAACTCCTTTCCGTTCGCCAAGTGGACCTGCTACGACAGCGGGCTGCAAACGGCCCTCATCGCCCGCTGGCCCGGCAAGATCAAGCCGGGCTCCGTCAACCCGGCGATGATCGAATACGTGGACATTCTGCCGACCTTCGTCGAGGCGGCGGGCGGCAAGCCCGATCCCTCGATCGATGGACAAAGCCTGCTGCCGGTTTTTGCCGGGAAACAGGAGCACAAGCAATTCGTCTACGGCGAAATGACCACGCGCGGCATCAACCAGGGTTCGGACTATTTCGGCATCCGTTCCGTGCGGTCGGACCGCTTCAAGTATATCTGGAACTTCACCCCCGAAATGGAATTCAAGAACGCCTGCACCGAATCGCCGGAATTCAAAAGCTGGGAAGCCAAGGCGGCGGCCGGCGACGAAAAAGCCAAGGAGCTGGTAAAAAAATACCTGTTCCGCCCCGGCATCGAACTGTACGACGTCGTCAATGACCCGCTCGAAATGAACAACCTCGCCGGCAACCCCGAATATGCCGAGGTGGCCAAGCAACTGCGCGCCGAGCTGGAGCGCTGGATGGCGCATTGCGGCGACCAGGGGCAGGTGACCGAAATGGCGGCGCTGGAGCACATGCCAAGGCATGCGGATGAAGAGGATGAAGATGGAAAGAAAGGCAAAAAGGGCGCCAAGAAAAAGAAGCAATAAACCAACACGCGCGTGACCTGGTTGCCGTTGTCGGCGACCGAGCCTGTTTCGATCGAGATTGAAGAGGGAAAATGAGACCATTCATTCACATCACCGCTGCAATCTTGTTCGCCCTGTTACCTGCTCTCAATGCCGCTGAGTCACCGCGACGGCCGAACGTCGTTATCTTTCTGACCGATGACGAGAGCTGGCAGGAACGTAGCGCCTATGGCTGGTCGAAGATTCCCACGCCCCATTTTGACCGCGTGGCGCGTGAGGGCGTTCTGTTCACGCGCGGTTATGCTTCGGCGCCGTCGTGCGCGCCGTCACGCGCGTCGCTGTTGACGGGGCGGAACTTCTGGGAACTGGAACAGGGAGCGTTCATTCAGGCGTGGGTGCCGGCGAAGTTTGCCACGTTGCCGGAGTTGATGGCGGCGGGCGGCTATCATACCGGCTACACCGGCAAAGGCTGGGGGCCGGGCGTCCTGGCGGAATCGGGTCGAACGCTCAACCCGGCCGGGGAGGAATTCAACAGTTTGCTGCGGCCAAAAGAACAACGGGAACCGGGCATCAGCAGCGGTGATTATGCCGCGAACTTCCAACAGTTCCTGGATAAACGGAAACCCGACCAGCCGTTCTGGTTCTGGGTTGGCTGCCACGAGCCTCATACGCCGTGTTCCAGCGAGAATTACAAGAAGCTTGCGTCAAAATATGGAGTCAGCCTCGATGACATCAAGGTGCCCGGGTTCCTGCCGGACACCCCCGGCGTTCGTCGCTCTCGCGCCAACCTGCTTTATGAGGTCTGCCATGCCGACGATGATCTTGGTCGAATTATAAAAATCCTCGAAGATCGTGGCGAACTGGCCAACACGCTGTTGATGGTCACATCCGACAACGGCACGCAAGTGTTGCGCTCGAAGGCGAACATCTATGACTGGGGTGTGCATGAGCCGCTCGCCGTGATGTGGCCCGAGTGCGTCAAGCCGGGCCGGAACGTGGCTGACTTTGTCAACTTTGCCGATTTTGCGCCGACGATTCTGGAAGCCGCCAGGTTGCCGGTTCCGAATGAGATGAGCGGGCGTAGTTTTCTCAACGTACTTTTGGCATCTGCTTCCGGTCGCGTGGACCCGTCCCGGTCATGGACGGTTTGCGGCCTGGAATGGCACGGCGAGTTTGACCCGGTCAACCTGGCAGGTCGCACGATCATGGATGAACGCTACCAGTACATCGTCAATTACAGCGATGCTCCCCGCCGGGTGCTCTCGCCGGAGCAGCGATTGCCTGACTCCACGTATGCGGAGACCGCCGAGAATTCGAACGAGATTGACCTGATCTCGAAACATCCCGACCATCCGGCGGTTCGCCGGTTTATGCCGCTGCTGGTCGCGCCGCGCCCCCGCGAAGAACTCTACGATCTTCAGGCTGATCCGTGGGAACTGAACAACCTGGCCGACTCGCCGCCGCACGCCGAGATCAAGGCTCGCCTGAAAGCGCAACTCGAAACCTGCCAGCGCCAGACCAAGGACCCGCGCATCACCGGCGATATGGCGATCTTCGAGAAAACCCGGCAGTTCGTACAAGACCGAAAACGGAATGGATACAAAGATGAATGAGAATATTTCTTATCATTCTTGCGGTCCTGTTGCTGTCGCCTCTGGCCGCGTTACACGCCGACAACCTCAAGGACTATTCGAAATGGCGGCGCGGAGCACATGCCAAAGCATGCGGATGAAGAGGATGAAAACGGAAAGAAAGGCAAAAATGGCGCCAAAAAAAGAAGCATTGAGCCGAGTCTTCCCTCGGCACGCATTCATCGATGCCGCGAAGGGAAACCGGTCAAGTAGGAGCAAAAAATGAGATCGTTGTTTGTTGTGATGGCCTGTTCGGCGGTTGCGGCCTTCGCCGATGGAGACGGCCGCTTTAACCGTGCGCCGCTCCAGCCGAAGCCGTACGCCGAGCTGCCGCTGGGGTCGGTGCGTCCGCAAGGCTGGCTCAAGCAGCAGCTGCAAATCATGGCCGACGGCATGACGGGGCATCTGGATGAGCTGTATCCCGAAGTCTGCGGCCCGCGCAATGCATGGCTCGGCGGCGATGGCGATACCTGGGAGCGCGGCCCGTACTGGATCGACGGGCTCTATCCGCTGGCGGTGATGCTCGACGACGCCGCGCTCAAGGCGAAGGCGTTGCAGTGGGTGGAGTGGACCTTGCAAAACCAGCAGCCGAACGGGCAGATCGGGCCGGTGGAGTTGAAGAAGCAAAATCGCACCCGCCCGCCGCCGCGCGGCGCGCAAATCCTGAAACCGGACGACTGGTGGCCGCGGATGGTGATGCTGAAGATTTTGCAGCAGCACTATTCGGCGACGGGCGACCGGCGCGTGCTCGACTGCATGGCGAACTATTTCCGGTACCAGCTCGCGGAACTGCCGCAGCGGCCGCTGCACGATCCGAAAAACCCCGCCAGCGGATCGTGGTGGGCCCAGCAGCGCGGCGGCGACAACCTGATGTCGATCTACTGGCTCTACAATCTCACCGGCGAACCCTTTTTGCTCGAACTGGGCGACCTTGTCCATGAACAGACGGTGCCGTTCACCGACCAGTTTCTTTCGCGCGAGGTCGTGAAGCAGAAACGCTTTGAGGGGCCGCAGTCCTACCACTGCGTCAACCTTGCGCAGGCCATGAAAACCCCGCTGATCCGCTACCAGGCCGACGGCGATCCGAAACACCTCGATGCCGTGCGCTGCGCCTTCGCGGACATCCGCGAGTTCCACGGGCAGCCCCACGCGCTCTATGGAGGCGACGAAAGCATGCATGGCCGCGACCCGACGCGCGGCAGCGAACTCTGCACGGCGGTGGAGATGATGTTTTCGCTCGAAAAGATGGTGGAAATCAGCGGTGACATGGCGTTCGCGGACCACATCGAGCGGATTGCCTACAACGTGCTGCCGACACAATCGTCCGACGATTACCAGACGCGGCAATATTTCCAGCAAGCCAACCAGATCGCCTGCACCTTCGGGGATCGCAACTTCTACAACGACGATGGCGACCGCGTGGTGTTCGGCCTGACCTCCGGCTATCCCTGCTGCACCTGCAACATGCACCAGGGTTGGCCGAAGCTGGTACAGCATCTCTGGATGGCGACGGCGGATGGCGGCCTTGCCGCGCTGGTGTACGGGCCGTCCAGTGTCTCGGCCAACCTGGGCGGCGTGGCGGTGGCGATTTCCGAGGAGACCGCCTATCCGATGGAGGAAACCATCCGGTTCCGGATCAAAACGTCCGGAAAGGTAGAATTTCCGCTTCACCTGCGCATTCCGCAGTGGTGCAAGCAGCCGGCGCTGAAGATCAATGGCGAACCCATCGCGCTAGCGGTTGCCCGGCAGGTGGCGGTGGTCCGGCAAGCGTGGCAGGACGGAGACGTGGTCGAGCTGGAATTGCCGGCTTCGTTCCGCGTGGAGCGGTGGCACGAAAACAGCGCCAGCCTCTACCGCGGGCCGCTGCTCTTCGCCCTGAAAATGAACGAAGCGTGGTCGCAGCCAACCAACGCCTATCGCGAGGCCGTTTCGACGACGCCGTGGAACCTCGCCTTGCTGGAAGAGCAGGTGCGCGCGCCGAACGACTTTTTTGCGGTGGAGCGCAAGGCGGTGGGCGAGGCCTATTTTTGGAATCTTGAAAACGCGCCGCTTTCGGTCAAGGCGCAGGCCGTCCGGCACCCCGACTGGGAGGCGTACAAGCAGGATGCCGGACCGATGCCCTGGAGTCCGCGCCCGCTTCCGCGCGGCGCGGAAACGACCGAGGTGGAGCTGGTGCCCTATGGCTGCACCACGCTGCGCATCAGCGCGTTTCCCACGTTCAAAAAGGGGCAATGACACAAATCTGGGCCCGGCACGTTGGATTGCCTCGGGCGGAGGAAAGCAGCGTCCGCCTGCGTCCGTTCAGGGCAGGCGGTTGAACTTTTGCTGGAACTCGCTGGGGGGCATGCCCATGGTGTTCTTGAATTGCCGGGAGAAATAGTTGCTGTCTTGGAAACCGCACTCGAAGGCGACCTCGGTAATGTTTTCTCCCGACGTTTCGAGCATCTTTACGGCCTTCATGATGCGCAGGCGCATCATGTAGGCCTGGGGGCTTTGGTGCGTGACCTCCGAAAAGGCGCGGAAGAAGGAGCGGCGGGACATGTTGGCCATTTTGGCCAATTCATCCACTTCAAGCGGTTCCATGAAATGCTTTTCAAGGTAGCTCAGCGCGTCGGCCAGGCGCAGCACCTTTTGCGCATCGGGGGATTTCGATGCGGTGTAGAACCGGGAGAGGAGGGCGACCAGCATCATGAAGTGGCCGGTGGCCATCAGTTCGAAACCGGGGTTGCCCTTGTGCAGCTCCATCTCCATGACATCTGTCAGGGCCTTGACCTTGATCATCTGTTCCGGCGTCAAGGTGAGGTGCCCCCGGTAGGACTCTTTCCGCCGCAAGGCGGGGTTGATGACGAACAAGGCCTGGTAGCCGGGCAGGGTTCCGGGGTTGAAGCGGTCCAGTTCCATCACCATCGGATCGTAGGTAATGTTGATCAGGGTCAGGTCGTGCGTGTTCAGGTAGGCGTGCGGCCGGCGTCCGTGGAGGACGAAGGCATCGCCGGCGTGGAAATAGAAGAGCTGTCCATCGACATCGGTTGTCCCGGTGCCCTCCAGGATGATGGCGATTTCGGAAAAGCTGTGGGTGTGGGAGGGGTAGTCGCCATGCTGCTTCCACGTGGACACATCCAGGGGAAAACCGTCTTTTCCAAACACATGCTCGCCATCGATCCGGACGGGTTTTTTCATGCCGGCATGATGCACAAGCGCAATCGGCACCGCAAGGAGAAGCGTGTACAGTTGGCACAATCGTGCTTGCGATTGGCACGGACGTGAAGGCTTTTTCCCTGCGGCATGATAGGGTATATCCGTTGCTGAAGGTGGCTACGGCAGGCCGCCGCAACATGTGGATGGAATAAAATGAAAGGAAAAAGAGATGCGTGTAGGTAAATCAATCACGGCAATCGCGGCACTGCTGCTCGTGGCAGGGCAGGCGGCAGTCGCTACCACATACAACTGGACAGGCGGGGGCGCCAACAGCGCCTGGAGCACCGCCGCCAACTGGGATTCCAACCCGACGGTTCCCACATTCAGCGCCACGGCCGACCTGGTGTGGGACAGCGACATCAGCGCGGCCGCCATCAAAGCCTATTCCTACCTGGCCGGCGCCGATGCAAGCACAAGGGTGGTCCAGTCCTTGACGTTCGGCGACGGCTTCGACATTGGCGCGGGGAGTGCGAACTATACGATCCGGCTGGCAAGCGGAGCGACTGCGGGGAGCGCTACGCTTTCGTTCCGCGGCACGCCGTCGATCACGTTGGAAGAGAACCTTGGGCTGGGCAAGGATCTCAAGACCGTTAATATCGGCAACAATGCCGGTCCGGTTGATTTGCGGGGCAACCTCGCGATCAACCAAAACTCGACCAACGTGCTGCTGAGCTTCAACGCCGTAGTCGGCCAGACGGGTGGTTCGTTTGCGATCAACAAGACCGGCGCAGGCGCCATGGAGCTGTACCGTAACGGCACGTTCGGCGGCGGGGTCAACATCGGTGCCGGAACGGTGATCGTGCGCAATTCTGCGACGGCGGCCGGGACGGGCGCGATCACACTTGGCGCGGCGGCCGGCGCGGC
>JBGSLE010000501.1:0-3712 GCA_041740875.1 Pontiella sp.
GTGGTGAAGGAAGCCTCGGCGGAAGAGTAGCCGAAATTCTCTCCCTACGCCCGCGGGTGGAACTGCTGGTGGATCGACTTCAGCCGCTCGGGGTGGACGTGCGTGTAGATCTGCGTGGTGGCGATGTCGGCGTGGCCGAGCATCTCCTGGATGACGCGCAACGGAGCGCCGTTTTGCAGCAGGTGGCTGGCGAAGGAGTGCCGCAGGGTGTGGGGCGTGACGTTTTTCATGATGCCCGCCTCCTTGGTGTATTTCTTGATCAGCTGCCATAGCCGCTGGCGGCAGAGCCCGGCTTCGCGGCGGGTGACGAACACGTTCTGCACGCGCGGATCTTCGCAGAGCAGCGGACGGATCTCCTCCAGGTAGCGCGAAAGGATGCGCGCCGACTCCTCGGCCACGGGAATGACGCGCTCCTTGCGGCCTTTCCCGATCACGCGCAGGTAGCCGTCGTCGATGTGCAGGTCGGAGAGTTTGAGGTTGGCCAGCTCGGAGACGCGCAGGCCGGAGGCGTAGAAGATTTCAAGGATGGCGCGGTCGCGCACGCCGAGCGGTTTGCGCAGGTCGGGCGCGGCCAGCAGCAGATCGACCTCCCGTTCCGAGAGCGTGTCCGGCAGAATTTTCCAGAGCTTGGGCGAATCCATCGTGTCGGTCACGTTTTTGTCGAGCAAGCCCTCCTGCTGGAGATAGCGGAAGAAAACCTTGATCGAGACGAGGTGACGCGAAATCGAGTTGGTGGACATGCCCCTGGCCTTCATGGCCATGAGGTGGTCGAGGATCTGCTTGCGCCCCACCTGGTTGAGGGAGGTGACGCGCTTTTGGTCGAGAAAAGCGATGAATTGGGCAAGGTCGTCGGCATAGGCTTTGCGCGTGTTAATGCTCAGCCCGCGCTCCAGCGAAATATAGTCGAGAAAGCTTTCGAGCAGGGCGTTCATGGCCTGACGCCGAGGCCATTGATAAATTTGCGCAGAACCTGTTCGGGGCATTTGCGGTAGTTGCGGTGGCCCTCCTTGCGGAAAAAGGAGCCGAGTTCGGCCTTGGTGACGACAAACCCGGCCTTTTGGAAGACGACCAGCACATCCTCTTCCTTCATTTCCAGCGCGATCCGCAGCTTCTTGAGGATTTCGTTGTTCGAGATGAATTCCAGCGGCTCCGGCACGGTTCCGCCCGGCGGAAGCCCGCGCTTTGAGAGGATCAATCCGTCGAGGAAGCGGCAGAGCAGCGGGTGGGAGAGGGGGGCAAAGCCCGGATCGTCTTCCTGCTTAAGCCAGTTGGCCACCTCTTCGTTCGTGGTGTTCCGGCCGGTCAGGGCGATCGTTCGGGCCAGCTCGGTGTCGCTAATGTTCAGTGCGTAGCGCAGTCGGCGCAGCATGTCGTTAAGGGTCATGGAAGCTTGTCCTTGTTTTCCTTGCGGGCCCGGCGGATGAGCTTCATCGCCTTGAAGCTGACGAGTTTGCGGGTCTCTTCGTCCCAGAGGTGGATGTGCAGCGACTTGAGGCTCTTGCGGATGCCGAGCGGTTCGATGTGCTGCAGTTTCTGGATTTCGTTGTGGCAGGCTTGGAGATGGTAGTTGGGAATCGAGGGGTTCAGGTGGTGGATGTGGTGGAGGCCGATGTTGCCGGTAAACCATTGCGCCACCTTAGGCAGCTTGTAGTAGGAGCTGCCTTCGAGCGCCGCCTTGACCGAGTCGCGGACGTCGTTGCGCGCCCAGTAGACCTCTTCGAACTGGTGCTGGACGTAGAAGAGCCACAGTCCCAGCGTGGCGGCGATGATGGTGATCGGGAGCTGGATGAGCAGGAAGGTTTTGTAGCCGATGGTCGCCCCGGCGAGCAGCAGCACCAGCAGAATGGCGAGGTTGGTGATGTAGACGCTCAGCCGGCCTTCGTGATGGGTGTTCCTATGCGAAAAGCGGTGGAAGATCAGGAAGACGTAGGAGGGGGCGATGCCGAACAAAAAGAAGGGGTTGCGGAAAATCCGGTAGACGATCCGCTTGAGTTTGGGTGCGGAAATATATTCCTCGACCGTCAGCGTCCAGATGTCGCCAACCCCGCGCTTGTCCAGGTTGCCCGCTGTGGCGTGGTGGCTGATGTGCGACTTGCCCCAATCCCGGAACGGCGTCGAAACCAGGATGCCGGTCAGGTAGCCCGTCAGCGTGTTTGCCCATTTCGACTGGAAGAACGAGGAGTGGCAGCAGTCGTGGAAAATAATGAAGACACGCACCAAAAAGGGCGCGGCCGCCAGTACCGGGATAAGGCATAGCCAGAGCGGGTAGCGGTATTGGAACAGGAAAACGGCGAGAGCCCAGAGCAACAGGTAGGGCACCAGCGTATCGACCATCTGCCAAACGGCCCGGCCCCGGCTGGGACGGGCATAGGCCATGATGATTTTGTTCAGCGTTTGCCGCGTTACCGGTTCGTCTGGGATGTCGCCGTCCATGCTGATTTCCTTTTGTTCCACCCGTTCAGCACGTGTGAGACGCGTAGGATCGGTATGCCGCTTGGGCCTTTTTCGTCCGATTAGGCATCCAATTCGGCACCGGTCAGAAGCCGGTAGGCTTCGAGGTATTTTTCGCGCGTTTTCTTCACGATTTCCGCCGGGAGCGCAGGGGCGGGCGGGGTTTTGTCCCAGTCGAGCGTTTCGAGGTAGTCGCGCACATACTGCTTGTCGAACGAGAAGGGGGACGATCCCGGCCGGTAGGTGTCGGCCGGCCAGAAGCGCGAGCTGTCGGGCGTGAGCACTTCGTCGATCAGGATCAGTTCGTCGCCGATCATGCCGAATTCAAACTTGGTGTCGGCGATGATGATGCCGCGCGTCAGCGCATAGTCGGCGGCGGTCTGGTAGAGCTTGAGGCTGATGTCGATCAGCTTTTGCCCCAGAGTTTCGCCCACAATCGCCTTCATCTGGTCGATGGAGATGTTTTCGTCGTGGCCGGTATCGGCCTTGGTGGAGGGGGTGAAGATCGGTGCGTCGAGCTTGCCCGCCATTGCGTACCCTGCGCGCAGCGGCATGCCGCCGATGGTGCCGGATTTTTGGTATTCCTTCCAGCCGGAGCCGATCAGGTAGCCGCGCACGATGCATTCGACCGGCAGCAACTCGGCCTTGCGCACCAGCATCGACCGGCCTTTGAGCAGTTCGGTGTGCGCCTGGAGCTTGGCCGGAAAATCGGCGACATCGGTCGATACCATGTGGTTCTTGACCACGTCGCCCGTGCGCTCGAACCAGAATTTCGAGATCATGTTGAGCACCTGTCCCTTGTTCGGGATGCCGTTGGGCATGATGCAGTCGAAGGCCGATATGCGGTCGGAGGCCACGAAAAGGTAGTGTTCGCCAAGGTCGTACACCTCGCGGACCTTGCCTGATTTGAATTTTTCGATGCCGGGCAGTTCGATTTTGGTTGCGGCGATGCTCATGGATTCTCCGTGTTCTAATGGGGTTGAAAAGTGACCGGACTTTACGGAGCCGGCCCGGCCGGTGCAACCCAAACCGCTTCAAATGAAACGCGCTTAAATTGCGGCAAGGAAGATTTGGTGTTGAAGGTTCGTGCCCCTATAGTACGCCATTTATCGCTGGGAGAACCCGTGGTTGATTTGCATGTACATTCCGTCTATTCCGATGGCACCGACACGCCGGCCGAGCTGCTCGCCCTGGCCGAACAGCGAGGCCTGACGGCCTTGGCGCTGACCGACCACGACACGGTGGGCGGCATCGTCCCGCT
>JBGSLE010000502.1:0-5144 GCA_041740875.1 Pontiella sp.
AGGTCAAGGCCATCAAGGACCACCTCATCGAGCTGGCGGCGGAGACCGACGACACGCTGATGGAGAAATATTTCGCGGGCGAGGAGCTGACCGCCGACGAGTTTTCCGAAGGGTTGCGCAAATCCGTCCACGACGCCCACCTCATCCCCGTCTTCGCCACCTCCGTCAAGGCCGACATGGGCGTGAAGGAAACCATGGATTCCATCTGCCGCCTCTTCCCTTCGCCGCACGACTATCCGGTGAACTGCGCCGAAGGCAACCATATCTCCGCCGAGGAGGACCAGCCCTTCTCGGGGCAGGTCTGGCGCTGCTTCAACGACCCCTTCATCGGGCAGATGACCTTTGTGCGCATCTACAGCGGCGTCCTCCGTCCCGGCATGGAAATCTACAACCCCATCAAGAACGAGAAGGAAAAGGTCAGCACCATCCTCTACGTCGACGGCAAGAAGACCACCGACGCCCAGGAAGCCAAGGCCGGCGACATCGTTGCGCTGACCAAGCTCAAGTACACCTACCTCAACGACTCGCTCTGCGCCGTCGGCCACAACATACGCTTCGAGCCGATCGTCTTCCCCTCGCCGGTCACCGCCTACGCCGTCGAACCCAAGAACAAGGCCGATGCCGACAAGATCGGCCAGGCGCTCCACCGCGCCACCGCCGAAGATCCCTCCACCCGCCTCGACCACAACCGCGAGACGCACGAGCTTGTCCTCTGGGGCATGGGCGAGATGCACCTCGATGTCACCCTCGAGCATATCCGCAACCGCAGCGGGATCCAAATGAACCACCACACGCCCAAGGTCCCCTACAAGGAAACCATCACCGGCAACGGCGAGGGCCACTACAAGCACAAGAAGCAATCCGGCGGCCGCGGCCAGTACGGCGAATGCTACATCCGCATCCGCCCGCGCGACCCCTCCGACGAAAACTGGTTCCTCAACAAGCTCGTCGGCGGCGTCATTCCCGGCAACTTTGTTCCCGCCTGCGAAAAGGGATTCATCGAAGGGCTGGAAAAAGGACCGCTGGTCGGCGCACAGGTCATCAACGTCCAGGTCGAGCTCTACGACGGCTCGTACCACGACGTCGACTCCTCCGAAGTCGCCTTCAAGATCGCCGGCGCGCGCGCGCTGCACGAAGCCATCGAAAAATCGCGCCCCGTCCTGCTCGAGCCGATCATGAACGTCAAGGTTGTCGTACCCGAGCAGTACATGGGCGACATCAGCGGGCTGCTCAACACCAAGCGCGGGCGCATCCTCGGCATGGGGCCGGAAGAGGGGCTCCAAACCATCTCGGCCGACGTGCCGCAGGCGGAAATGTTCAAGTTCTGCTCCGAACTGCGCTCCATCACCAGCGGGCAAGGCTCGTTCGAAATGGCGTTCGACCGCTACGAGCAGGTGCCCGCCCAACTTGCGGTCAGGGTTGTTGCGGAAGCAAAGGCCGCCAAAGAGGAGTAGGGAAAACCATAAAAGAGGGAAAGAAACACCGTTCCGAATGGAACACCTGCGGGCAGGCCTCCGGGCCTGTCCGCTTTTGCGTCCGGGAACAAAAAAATCCACGGAATCGCTAGAATCCGTGGATAAATTATTGGTGCTCGAGGTGGGACTCGAACCCACAAGGCCTTACGACCACAAGCACCTCAAGCTTGCGTGTCTACCAATTTCACCACCCGAGCATCGGTTGAAAAGAGGATGCGCAAGATACCCAGTCGCCCATGGGGGTTCAAGTGGTAAATGGAAAAAGTTCCGGCCGCCGGGGCGCCGGGGTGCGCGGCCAGAAAAAACCAATTGAACCTTCCAAATTCCGGCCCATTCGCTATTCCATGTGGGCATTCGGTTGCGGCTCGCGCGGTTTTCCGGCGGGCCTTTTTTGGAAAGGGAACGATGAACTACGCGTTGCAGGTTTTGTTTATTCTGGTGCTGATGGGCATCGGCTTCGCGGTGCGCAAGCGCGGCCTGGTGAGCGCGGCGGGCACGAGCGAAATGGTGCGGGTGCTGATGGCGGTCATCTACCCTTGCCTGATCTTTTCGTCGGTGACGCGGCTCGAAGCGCGGGAGTTGGTAGCCAACTGGATCATGCCGGTGATGGCGCTGGCGATCGCGGGAACGGGGCTCGTGCTCGGGTTGCTGGCGTTGCGTTGCCTGAAGGGGGTCGACCAGAAGCGCGCGGGCGCATTCCTGTTCCAGAACACGGTCAACAACTTCCTCTTCCTGCCGCTGCCGCTGGTGTTGCTGCTATGGGGCGAGCAGGGGGTTGCGCTGCTGGTTTTCGCCTCGATGGGGTTTGAGCTGACGGTCTGGACGGTGGGGGTTTTCCTGTTCAACCGCTCCAACACCCTGGCGGAAGGGATCCGGATGATGTTCGGCCCTCCGCTGATCTCGCTGCTGTTTTCCATCGGCTGGGTTTGCGTGCGCGACTTGGCGGCGCCGGAATTGCCGACGGCGGGGTTCATGGCGGAGCTCGCGCGCCGCCTGCTCGACCTGTTCTATTTCGGTGCCGAAACGGTGGGCAAGGCAACGGTGGCGGTTTCGATGATCGTCTCGGGCAGCCGCATTGCCGCGCTGGATGTGCGCGCGGCGTTTGATCCCCAGGTCTGGATCGTCTCCGCCTTGCGGCTGGTGGTGACGCCGGTGCTGTTCATCCTGATCCTGAAGGCGATCCCGCTGGAGGAGACGGCCTACGGCATCCTGTGCGTCGTGGCCACCATGCCGGCGGCGGTGGCGAGCCTGATTTTCAGCGAGCGGTTTGGCGGCGATTCCGACTTTATCGCCAGCACGCTGCTGATCACCCACTTGGCGGCGATCGTCACGATTCCGTTGCTGCTGGCGTGGGCGCTCTGATCAATTCCGCTGGCCGCTGGCTGATTTCCTTGTGCCTAATGCCCAGTGCCTAATGCCTATTCCCACTATTCCGGGATGAAGAGTTTTTGGCCGACGGTGATGGTGTCCGACTTGAGGTTGTTGGCCTGCTTGATGGCGGTGATGGAGGTGCCGTAGGCGGTGGCGATGGCGGAAAGGGTATGGCCGGGCTCGACGACGTGTTCGCGGCCGGAACCGCGGCTGGGCTTCGACGATGCCGCCGGACGCGACGCGACGGCCTTGTTCAACAGCGATTCGACCCGGGAGATCAATTCCTTCATTTCGCGCGCCTGCTTGGCTTCGAGGGCGTTGACGGAGCTGTTTGCCTGGGAAATCTGGGAGCTGAACGAGCGTAGTTCGCTGCGCAGCTGCTGCAGCTCCTGCATCAGGCGGGCGTTTTCCATGGTCACCGACTCAATCTGGCCTTGCAGGCGCTGGAGCCGGTCGTCCATGTGCCGGGTCGCGGCTTGCTGGCGGGCGCTTTCCTGCTGGCGCTGCTGCGGGGTTTGGATCGTTTCGCACCCGGCGAGCAGGGTGGCGGCGGATAGGGGGATCAACCATTTCAGATTCATGGGGCGGCTCCTGGATCAGGGTTTCCAAAGGTAGAGGAACCGCGGCGGCGGCTCCATGGCGGTCAAACTGGGCATGGCGGGCAGCTTCGAAGCCATCAGCATGTCGAAAAACCCGCGCTTTTCATAGTAGCGGATGATGTAGAGGTCGTCTTCACCGAGCATTTCGGCCAGCTTGTCAACGGCGTCCTGCCAGTACCCAACGCCATCGATGAACCCGTGCTCCACGGCCTGGGCGGCATCGAACACGCGGCCGTCGAGCAGCTCCCGGCTTTCCAGCCCGCGCGATTCCTCGACGATCGAGGCGAAGCGGTTGTGCATGCCGTCCACCAGCTGCTGCAGCATCGCGAGATGCTGCGGGTTGACCTCTTCGAACGGGTTGAGCATGTCCTTGTTCTCGCCGGAGGCGATGGTGACGGAGCTCAGCCCGAGCTTGTCGCCCAATCCCTTGAGGTTGAGCGTCTGCATGATGACGCCGACGGATCCGACGATGGCGGTGGGTTCGGCCATGATGAAATCGCCCGCCATGGCGGCGTAGTAGGCGCCCGACGCGCCGAGGTCGCGGACAAAGACCATGATGATGCGGTTTTCGTCCTCTTTCTTGAAGCCTTCGAGCGCGGCGTAGATTTCGTCGCTGGGGGTGACGGCGCCGCCGGGGGAGTCGACTTCGAGGAGGATGGCTTGGATGTCGGGGTCGATGGTGGCGGCGCGGATCTGGGAGAGGATGTCTTCGACCATGTCGGGCTCGAAGCCGAAGAGGCGCTCGCGCTGGCCGCGCATGATGACGCCGGAGAGGGCGATGCGCGCGACCTTGGTCTCTCCGTAGCCTTGCGACCAGATCTCCTCGTACGACGGATTCGCGTCGACCGGGTAATCCTTGTCGGCGTCGCGCGCGCCGGGACCGGCGAAAAAGGCCGCAAAAAGACCGATGTTCGTCAGGAAGCTCCCGAACAGCAGCACCGCCAGCACCGCAATCGCGATCCAGCACCCGACCTTCGATCCATTGTTTGACATTGTTTTTCTCCCGGATTCACCAACGGCCGGGAACCATAGAGGTTCGCCGGCGTTATTTGAATAAATAAATTCCACTGGCTCGCGTAAATCGGCTACGTTCCGCCCACCATGAAAACCGGACAACAAACCTTGGACTACCTCAAACGTGCGCGCGAAGTGCTGGACATCGAAAAAGCCGGCCTGGAAAAGGTGAAGGGCAACCTGGGCGAAGGGTTCATCCAGGCGGTTGACGCCATCCTCCAGACCATCGGCAACGGCGGCAAGGTCGTCATCGCCGGCGTCGGGAAAAACTGGCACATCGGCAACAAGATGGCCGCGACCTTCATGAGCACCGGCACGCCCTCGGTGGCCATGCACCCGATCGAGGCGATGCACGGCGACTTCGGCCTTCTCGGGGAGCGCGACATCCTGCTGGCCATGAGCTATTCCGGGGCCTCCGACGAGCTGATCGCCCTGCTTCCGCCCGTCAAGCGCATGGGCCTGAAGATCATCGCCCTCACGGGAGAACCCGATTCGCCGCTCGGTCGCCACGCCGACATCATCGTTTCGGTCAAGGTCGACCAGGAGGCCTGCCCCTTCAACATGGCGCCGACCACGAGCACCACCGCCACGCTGGCCTTGGGCGATGCGCTGGCCATGGTGCTGCTCGAAGCGCGCGGCTTCAAGATCGAGGACTATGCCAAGCTCCACCCCGGCGGCGCGACCG
>JBGSLE010000503.1:0-2539 GCA_041740875.1 Pontiella sp.
GAGCGCCTCGTCGGCCACGGTGCGGTCCACCACGGCGCGCAGGGTTTCGAGCTGGTTGAGGCTCAGTCGCCGCTGGGTGCCGGCGGTCAATTCCCCCATCAGCAAATCGTCGGGATCGATGCCGCGGGCCTGCAGCTCGCCGCCGAGCGCCTTGCAGCCGGCCTTGTAGATGGTGTTCATCGGCGAGCCGACATATTCCTCGCGCCGGGTGAAGAGCGCCGTCGGGCTGCGGTCGGCGCGGAAGGCCTCCAGGAATTCGTCCGTGGTGCGGCTGGCGAACCGCAGCTGCACCCCCTTGGTCCACATGATCGTCCACGCCATCGCCGAACCGAGGAAAAGCAAGATGACGATGGCTTTGCCGGAAAAGGTGCTCTCCCAAAACGCGCTGGCCAGGTCGGCTACGGGCAGGGAAACCAACATCGAATCGAAAATATCCATGGTCGAATGCATCCTTGTTTTTAACCGTAGGGGAAACGGGTACGGCAACCATATTTCCAGACCCCGGAAAAGCAATTTAAAAACGGCTCCAGCCGAGGACTCCTTCCGGAACTGCTTGCCGAAAAAGGGGATTTGCCCGTTGACCCGTCGCGGCCAAGAGATTAAATATCCCGGATTTCA
The DNA here is from genome assembly GCA_041740875.1 of Pontiella sp. Taxonomy (GTDB): domain Bacteria; phylum Verrucomicrobiota; class Kiritimatiellia; order Kiritimatiellales; family Pontiellaceae; genus Pontiella. The sequence goes on from JBGSLE010000503.1 coordinate 619, forward strand.
TGCAAGAGGCATGAAGCAACCCAACCATAAGGAGCAAGGACCATGGCAATCATCGACTTTGGCGGCGAGAAGGAAACCGTCGTCACCCGCAAGGAATTCCCGCTGGCGAAAGCCCGCAAGGTGCTGAAGAACGAAACCATCGCCATCATCGGCTACGGCGTGCAGGGCCCCGCCCAGGCGCTCAACCTGCGCGACAACGGCTTCAACGTGATCGTCGGCCAGTCCAAGCAGTTCATGAAGGATTGGAACCGCGCGGTGAAGGACGGCTTCAAGCCCGGCGTAAGCCTCTTTGAAATCGAGGAGGCGGTCCAGAAGGGCACCATCATCCAATACCTGCTCTCCGACGCCGCCCAGAAGATCTGCTGGCCGCTGGTCAAGAAAAACCTCAAGGAAGGGGACGCGCTCTACTTCTCGCACGGCTTCTCGATCGTCTACAACGACCTCACCAACGTCCTGCCCCCGCCGAACGTCGACGTCATCCTCGTCGCGCCCAAGGGTTCCGGTCTGAACGTGCGGCGCAACTTCCTGAGCGGCGCGGGCATCAACTCCAGCTTCGCCGTCCACCAGGACTTCACCGGCAAGGCGGCGGATCGCTGCATGGCGGTGGGCATCGGCATCGGCTCGGGCTACCTTTTCCCGACCACCTTCGAAAAGGAGGTCACCTCCGACCTCGTCGGCGAACGCGGCATTTTGATGGGTGCGCTCGCCGGCGTGATGGAGGCGCAGTACGAGGTGCTCCGCAAGAACGGACACAGCCCCTCCGAGGCCTTCAACGAAACCGTCGAAGAGCTGACCCAGAGCCTCATCCGCCTGGTCGACGAAAACGGCATGGACTGGATGTTCTCGAACTGCTCCGCCACCGCGCAGCGCGGCGCGCTCGACTGGTCGCCCAAGTTCAAGAAGGCCACCTTGCCCGTCTTCAACGACCTCTACAAGGCCGTCAAGAACAAGGACGAAGCCAAGCGCGTGCTCAAGGTCTGCGGCGCGAAGGACTACAAGGAACGCCTCGACAAGGAGCTGGGCGCGATCCACAACTCCGAAATGTGGAAGGCCGGCGAAGCCTCCCGTTCGCTGCGCCCCAAGGGCAAGGCCAAGGAGATCGCCAAGGGCACCAAGGGCGTCGGCGGCCGCGCCGGCAACTAGACCCTGGATCCCGAACCGACCGCGGGGCCGTCCGGCCCCGCCTGAAAAACGAAAACCCTCCGCTTCGGCGGAGGGTTTTTTCGTGCAATGGTGCCGTTGGGCGGCAGGAGGAAAAGGAGGCGACCCCTACGGGTTTCGAACCCGTGTTGCCAGGATGAAAACCTGGAGTCCTAGGCCACTAGACGAAGGGGTCGTCTTCCAAAAACGAGCGCGTACAATAGCAGACGCCCCAACCCGCGCAACCCCAAATTCATTGATTTTACCATACTCTCCCGCGGATGTTCGCAGGTGCGCCCGAACGGCCTGCCGCGCACGGTTTGCAGGGCTGGGCAATGGATCCGGAAAAACAGCCGCGAAACGGGAAAAGGTTTGAAAACCCTAGGGCGGCAGGGTATTTTCCGAAGCTTACCGCTTCTATGCCGCATGGGCGGCAGGCGGGAGGGCAGGGCAACTCAATAGCAAGGAGAGGAATATGAAAAACATCCCCATCGACAATGTCCGCAACTTCGCCCTAATGGGCCACACTGGTAGCGGGAAGACATCGCTGGTCGATAGCATCCTGTTCAAGCTGGGGCAGGTCGACCGGGTGGGCTCTCCGGAAAACGGTACCAGTGTGGCCGATTGGACCGACGAAGAAAAAGCGCACAAGATCTCCATCTGGGCCAAGCCCTTCGACGGCGTCTACACCGCCGCCAGCCGCAAGATCCGCCGCCTCGTCATGCTCGACACCCCCGGCTTCGCCGACTTCATCGGCCAGATGGCCGCCGCCGCCGAGGTG
>JBGSLE010000504.1:0-9205 GCA_041740875.1 Pontiella sp.
GCCGGCCGGCCCGCCATCAAAAGCGGGGCCCACTGGCCGATCTGCGCCGGATCGTCCGAGAATTCCATGGTTTTGAACAGCGGGCTGGCGGCCATCGCCAGCTGGCGCCGACGGAGAAAGTCGCGGTTTTCGCGGCCCCAGACAAAGCTCATGTGGGGCACGGAGCGGATGAAGGCCGACGGATCGCGGATGATGCCTCGGGCGACGAGATTTCCCCAGAAGTGGAGCGAGGTCTCGAAGCGTTCGTTGATGCCGGCCGCCTTGGAGATATCGACCTTCCCGGCGGCGTCCTCAGCGGTGTAGTTGAGTTCGCAGAGTGCGGCGTGGCCGGTGCCGGCGTTGTTCCAGGCGTGGGAGCTTTCGAGCGCGACGCGCGGGAGGGCTTCAACGATTTGGATCGAGAGTCCAGGATCCAATTGCTTGAGCAGGACGCCCAGCGTGGCGCTCATGATGCCGCCGCCCACCAGTACGACATCGGGATGCGGATTGATACCCCCCGAATTGTGATCGGATTTCATGGGATTTAAAATAGGCAATCCGCTCCCGCGAAGTCAAGCGCGCCGAACCTCCGCCGTTATTCCGCAGCCGGATGATGGAGCCGGCCGTGGAGGCCTGCCTGCCGCGACCCCGACTGCCGGATTGACAACGGCGGCCAAACCGCACTAACTCTTTCCACGCGCAGCGAATAAGGTCGTCATTCTTTAAGGCGCGTAGGCGGGAAAATAAACCAAAGGAGACAGGGCATGAAACGGTATGGAGCGGAATTCATCGGCACCTTCTGGCTGGTGCTGGGCGGGTGCGGCAGCGCGGTGCTGGCGGCGGCGTTTCCCGAGGTGGGCATCGGCCTGCACGGCGTCTCGCTGGCCTTCGGCTTGACCGTGCTGACCATGGCTTTCGCCATCGGGCACATTTCAGGCTGCCACCTCAATCCCGCCGTGTCGGTGGGCCTCTGCGTTGGCGGGCGCTTCCCCGCCAAACAGCTCGGTCCGTACATCCTCGCCCAGGTGCTCGGCGCGATCGCCGCAGGCGGCGTGCTCTTTCTCATCGCCAGCGGCAAGGAGGGGTTCGACGCCGCGGCCAGCGGCTTCGCCTCCAACGGGTTCGGCGAACATTCGCCCGGCGGCTACTCGTTCCTCTCCGCGCTCGTCTGCGAAATCACCATGACCGCCCTGTTCCTGGTCGTCATTATGGGAGCCACCGATTCCCGCGCCCCGGCCGGCTTCGCCCCGATCGCCATCGGCCTCTGCCTGACGCTGATCCACCTGATCAGCATTCCGGTCACCAACACCTCCGTGAATCCCGCGCGCAGCACCGGCGTTGCCGTTTTTGCCGGCGGCTGGGCGCTTGCCCAGCTCTGGCTCTTCTGGGTCGCGCCCATCATCGGCGGCGCCCTCGGCGCCCTGATCTACAAGGCCATCGGGACATCCAAGGATTGATCCGGCATCTGGCGCCCGGCCAGCATGCCGCAGGCGGCATGGATATCCTTGCCGCCGCTGTAGCGCCGGGCGATCGGCGCGGCCACGTGTCGGCGCAGGGCGTCGCGGAACGTCTTTAATTCCTCCGGCGAGGGCGGGGCAAACCGCCCCGTCGGATCGTTCACGTCGATCAAGTCGATGTGGATGGGCAGCCCGCTCGTCAATTCGGCCAGCTGCCGGGCGTCCTCTTCACTCGTATTGAGGCCGGAAATCATGGTCCAGGCCAACGTGATGCGCTTGCGGGTCGCTTGGTGGCGCTCGCGCAGGGCGTCCATCAGCTCTGCGGTGGAGTGGATCTTTTCAACCGGCATCAGCTCGCGGCGCACGTCGGGATCGGCGGAGGTCAGCGAGACGATCAGCCGGAAGGAGTGCCCCTCCTCCGTCAGCCGCCGGATTCCGGGGACGATGCCGGCCGTCGAGATGGTGATCGATTTGCCGCAGATCGACAGCGCGCTGGGTTCGGAGAAGATTTTGGCCGCGCGGACGACCGCGTCATAGTTGAGCAGCGGTTCGCCCATGCCCATGAAGACCACGCCGCGCACCGGCAGTTCGGAATCGTCGCGGATCTGCACCACCTGGTCGACGATCTCCCACGTTGCCAGATTGCGCTGGAAGCCCGCCTTGGCCGTAAAGCAGAAGGAGCAACCCAGGGCGCAACCCGCCTGCGAGCTGACGCACACAATGTATTTCTGGTCCTCGGGCCGATGCAGGATCGGGATGCGAACCGCCTCGAACACCTCCGGCCCGTCGCCCCGGAAAAGGTATTTGGCAAAGCCGTCGATCGGCGAAACTGACTTTTCGACCAGCGTCAGCCGGGGAATCCGCACGGCGTCATGCACCGGCTTCATCCGCTTGGCGGGCAGGCCTTCCAGCGCGGCCGGCAGCTGACCGGTGCGGAAAACGGCGGACTGGATTTGCCGGGCCTGGCGCAGGTTGACCCGCAGCGGTTCCAGCAACGCGTGCAACCCTTCGGCCGTCTGGTTTTTGAGTAGAATCGACATCCGGCCAGTCATAGCACACCGCCGGTTCCCGGCAAAGGCGCCATTTCTAGGGATGTTGCGTTACCGCGTCCCATGCCAGCTTTTGCAGCAACCCGACCAGCTCCGCATCCAGCCCCCAGCGTTCGACCGGCGGAAGACCGACGGGGCTTCGCCCGTACATGCAGGCGTAGAAGCAGTAGGCCTGGAGGACTTTTATCGGCATCTGCGGATGGCCCCAGTTGTCGCGGAAAAGATCCTCCTGGGCCGTCAGGCCGGGCGCTTGTCCGGCAATGATTTTTTCGCGCAGCGCGATCACCGCGTGACCGACCGGCACCAGGGTAAACACCTCGCGGCCGAGCTTGGCGTTCAACCCGTCCAGATGTTCGCGCATCTCCCGGCAATACAGCTCCTGCTGCGCCTTCAGCGCGGGAACGGTGGCGGCGTTGTGGTCAACCTTCTCGCGGGTCTTCAAGGGATACGCCGGATCGTACACATCGTTCGGCAGCCAGAATTCGAGCACGAAAATGCGGATGCGCGGATGGTGGGCGACCGCGAACTCGCCGAACTTTTCCATGCCGGCATCGGGCAGCCAGATCGGCGAAAGGGTTAACGCATCAACCTGGCCCTTTTGCAGCAGGCGCTTTGCCAGGTTTTCGGCGTCCGGTTTTTCCCAATGCTGGATCACCCGGGAGCCGCCGATGCCGGATTTACCGACCTGCACATGGTTTTGGATGCCTGCGGATGTTGCGATGTCCGCCAGAAGATCCGGCATGAATCCATGGAAACTGTGCGCGCAGGTAAAAACGCGCAATCCCTGGATGGGCGCATTGGTTGCCGTTGAATTGCCCAGCGCGGAGAGGCACAGCGCAGCCGCGGAAAACACCATTAGAAACGTTTTTTTCATCGCATCCCTTTCATTCTTGGATCGGACAACGGCTTTTTTACGCCCGTTCGCCAACCGTTCGCAACCACCATCGTGCCGGGAAACCGGCTGGAGCCCCCTTATCGCGGCGCCATTCGGGGCCGGAGTCCTGGCCAACCCGTTGTAATCTGTTTTTTTTATGTACGAGCCATGGGTTTTTATGCCTGCATAGCGGCTCGATTGGTTAAACAAATAGGACACAGCTCATGTTTTCACTTTTAATTTCAGCCCTCGTTGCCCTCGCACTGGTGGGTATTGGCAATGCGGCGGACTTCAAACCGGGTACGACGGTCTTCCTGGGCATCGTCGGATTCATTGTTTCGTATTATTTGGTCGGCTTTCTGGTGCGGAAAAGAATCACCGCCGTGCAAAACGAGTTGCAGGCGCTACTGCAGGCGGGCCAGCAACGGATGAACCGGAAGATCCAGCAGTTCCAGACCAAGCCCGGCGGAAACCTCAAGCTCATCCAGCGGCAGATCGAGGACGACCAGAAGGCGGTCATTAAGGAGGCGCTCCAGTTTACCCAGCGCCTGGAACCGTTCAAAAAGTGGAACCTGCTGATGGGCAGGCAGATTGCCACCTTGCGCCTTCAGTTTCTCTACCAGCTGAAAGAGTTCGAGCAAGTCGATCAACTCCTTGCCAGCCGCGGGCTGTTCCGGGGGCCCCTGATGATGGAGCCCATGACGGTGGCCATGAAGATGGCGCGCCAGTACAAGGGCGGAGATCCGGTGGGCGCCGAAAAAACCTTCAAGCGGCATATCAAGTGGTTCAGGGGCAACCGCGGCACCCTGCTCTATGGGCTGATGTCCTGGATTTTGATGAAACAAGGCGAGGCGGAAAAAGCGCGCCTGCTTTTGCTGAAGGCGAAGGAGGTTACCTATAACCAAACGCTCGCCTACAACTGGGAGCGGCTGTCCAACGCCCAGGAAAAAAGCTTCTCCCTCGCGGGACTCGGCGAGGAGTGGTACGGGCTCTACCTGGAAACTCCACCCCTCCCAAAACCACAGCGCATGCGCGGAAACCCGCACAGCGGTCGCAGGTTCTAGCACCCGCCTACCCCCCCCCACTGGCTCAAGGGGAGACAAGGGCTGGCGGGGCGGGATTTTGTGCACTCCCCTGCCCCTTGGCCTCCCGCAACCGGGCAATAAGCCAGTCGGTTTCGTTCGGCCGTTGGTCGTAGTTCCCCACGATTTCCTTCATGTACAACTCGGCGCGGATGCCCGCTTTAAGGGCAACCTCATGCAAGGCCTGGGCGCTTTTTGGGTTGTGCAGCAAGCTGTCCGGCGCGTTGTTGTTCAGAATGCAGATCGGCGGGTCATCCGGGCTGGCAAATTCCTTCGTATCCACATCGGCGCGTAGCTTTTTCATTTCGGGGGTATTCGGATCAATGGCCGGATCGTAGCCCCATTTCACGAGTTGGTTGGTGTATGTTTTCGGCGTGATGAAATCCAGATAGTCCGGCCATTGCCAGAAATCCATTGTTACGGAGGGAACGTTCGCCCAGACCGCTTGCACACGCGTTGATTCGCGCAGCACGGGATCGGCGCTTGCCGGGTCGGCCAGATCATCGCGGAATCCGAGCCAGGCGGCGGCGTTTCCACCGGCGGAAGAGCCGGTTAGGCCGATGCGGTCCGGATCGAGGTTGTATTCCTTGGCGTGGCACCGGAGAAACTGCACCGACCGGGCAATGTCGCGCAGCACGTTGGACAAGGGGAAATCCTTTGATTGGAACCGGTACTGGATCGACGCATACGACACCTTTTCCTGGCCAAGCTTGTCGAACATGGCTTTATCGATGCTTCCCTTTTTATCCCCGGCAACAAACCCCCCGCCGTGGATGTTCACGATCATCGGCGTCGGCGCATCGGATTCCGCCAGCCAGAGGTTCATGACACACGCCGGAGAGGGGGCATAGGAAACATTCGCGTGTGTCGGCTTCACCCCATCACTCGCTGGTTTGCCACCCTTCGCCTTCCGGAAATAGGCCAGCGCTTCGCCCGAGGTTAGGACGCCGTCGCCATCGGCATCCGCTTCGGGATATTTTTTAACCAAGGCTTTCAACTGCGGGCTGCCTTCCAACGCCTCCCGCCCGCCCTGCGCAGCGCAAATTCCGGTCACCGCAAAAAAAACCGCAATCGCGGCTAGAACATTTTTCATGACATCCGGTCCTTGTTTATGCGGCTATCGACTCCAGCTGATGGATAACAATGCGGAATAGGTTTTATTGTTCCCGCGCCGCTGGCACGTTGCGGGCGGGTTTGCCTTCGATCCAGGGTTGGCTTTTGCGCGATCAAACCCCGACCGCTCCCTTACAATCGGGATAGGCGGAGCAGCCCCAGAACGGGTGGCCGGCATTCTTTCCGGTTTTCGCGGTGCGCAGCACCATGGTTTTTCCACACTGCGGGCAGGCGGGAACGGGATCGGCGGTCTTCTGTTCCTGGCGGGCTTTCAACCGTTCGGCAGCCAGCTTTTCGCTGTAGCCGCCTTCGGAGACAAATTTTTCTTCGAGCGCAGCGATCTGCTGGTCGAGCAGATAGTTTGCCTGGTGGATCAGGCAGATGAGCGCATTGGCGCGAATGGCGGGGTTTTCATGCTCCAGCCATGCGGCATAAAGCGCGTAGCGTTCCTGATCCGTCAGATCCGACGGATCCGACCGATCTTGTTTGAACGTTCGCGGCACATTCCGCACCGCCATGGCTTCTGGGCTGTTCAACTCCCACTGCTGCAAGTGGCGGTGGCGCAGATAGTCCTCGTAGTCGAGCAGGAGTTCTTCGAGGCTGGCGCGGGCCACATTTACCAGCCGCAGCTCCGTCTGGCTGGAGGTGGCGGATGCCCGGCTGCCTTCGGCAATATTCTGCCGCCCACTTCTTGCCGCCTGCACCATTTGGTCGATGGTGCGCGAGCGGGAATCGAGAAATTTTTCGCAGAACCAGACCGTGGCATCGTAGATGATCGTCGCCGTCTGGAAGGTCGCCAACTTCCGGTAACCGCCGCTTGTGCGGATCTTACCCATGCGCTTCTCCTTCAGACCTCGTTATGAAACCGCGATGTTCACCAACCGGCCGGGGACGACGATAATTTTGCGGATGGTTTTGCCGTCGAGCCAGGGTTTGACCTTTTCGGTGGCAAGGGCGACGGCTTCGATCTCGGCGTTGGTGGCGGAGGCGGGCACCTTGATCTGGTCGCGGACCTTGCCGTTGACCTGGACGGCCATTTCGAGTTCGTCGCGCTTGAGGGCGGCTTCGTTCACGACGGGCCAGTCGGCCTGCATGATGCCGGGCACATGGCCGAGTTCGACCCACAGCTCTTCGGCAATGTGCGGCGCGAAGGGAGAGATGAGCAGGACGACGTTTTGGACGGCGTCGCGGAAGACCACCTTGGCGGATTCGCTGCTTTCGCTGGAAATCTTGAGCGCGTCGATGGCGTTCATCAGTTCCATGATCGCGGCGATGGCGGTGTTGAAGGTGAAGGCGCCGTCGAGCCCGCGGGTGATCTGCTGGATGGTTTCGTGGGTCTTGCGGTAGAGGTCGCGCTCGGGCGCGGCCATGTCGGCGATGACCGGCGTTTTGCCTTCGGCCGACTTGAGCAGTTCGAGGTTTTCGGCGAGGCGGCGCCAGATGCGCTTGAGGAAGCGGTAGGCGCCTTCGACGCCGGCATCCTGCCATTCGGCCTCCTTTTCGGGCGGGCCGATGAAGAGGGTGTAGAGCCGGACGGTGTCGGCACCGTACTTTTCGATCAACTCATTGGGGCTGACGACATTGCCCTTGGACTTGGACATCTTGTAGAGGTTTCCGTCGGGGCCCTTCTTGCAAATCATGCCCTGTGTGAAGAGCTGGCCGAAGGGCTCATCGAACCCGATCAGGCCGAGATCCTTGACGACCTTGGTGAAGAAGCGGGCGTAGAGCAGGTGCAGGATGGCGTGCTCGATGCCGCCGATATATTGGTTGACGGGCATCCACTTGTTGGCGATGGCGGAGTCGATCGCCTGCGAGGAGTCGCGGGCGCTGAGGTAGCGCAGGAAATACCAGGACGAATCGACGAAGGTATCCATGGTGTCGGATTCGCGGGTGGCGGGCTGGCCGCATTTCGGGCAGGCGCAGCGCATGAAGGTGCCGGAGCCCTTCAGCGGCGACTCGCCGGTCGGCTTGAACTCGACGTCGGTCGGCAGCAGGACGGGCAGGTCGGACTCCGGAACGGGCACGGTGCCGCAAGCGGCGCAGTAGACGACCGGGATCGGCGCGCCCCAGTAGCGCTGGCGCGAGATGAGCCAGTCGCGCAGGCGGAAGTTGATCGTGCCGCGGCCGAAGCCCTTTTCCTCGGCGTAGGCGGTCATTTTCTTGATCGCTTCGCGGTTGTCCAGTCCGGAGAAGGGGCCGGAATCGACGCAGGTTCCGTCCTCGGTGTAGGCGTCCGCCATCTGCTCCAACACCAGCGAACCTGCCGTATTTTGGATGGAGAGCTTGATGGGCAGGCCGTATTTTTTGGCGAAGGCGAAGTCGCGCGTGTCGTGCGCCGGGACGGCCATGACCGCGCCGGTGCCGTACATCAGCACATAGTTGCCGACCCACAGCTCGATCTGTTCGCCGTTGTAGGGGTTGACCAAATAGCGGCCGGTGAAGCGGCCGGCCTTTTCGACCTCGTCGGCCTCGCGGTCAAGGTTGGTGAGCTTGGAGCTTTCCTTGACGAATTCGAGGACTTCGGCCTCCTGCGGCAGGCCCTTGACGAGATTCTTCAGCTCCGGATATTCCGGGGCGACGGCCATGTAGGTGCAGCCATAGATCGTATCGACGCGCGTGGTGTAGCAAGAGACTTTAGAAACGCCGTCCGCCTGTCCGTCTTCGCGCGGTACGACGGGAAAATCAATTTCGGCACCTTCGGAGCGTCCGATCCAGTTGCGCTGCATGGTTTTGACGCGCTCGGGCCAGCCGGTCAGCGTGTCGAGGTCGTCGAGCAGGCGCTGGGCATAGTCGGTGATCTTGAAAAACCACTGCTCCATCGCCTTCTGGTCGACCTCCGAGTCGCAGCGCTCGCAGGCGCCATCGACCACCTGCTCGTTGGCGAGCACGGTGGCGCACGACGGGCACCAGTTGACGTTCGAGTTTTTCTTGTAGGCCAGCCCCTTCTTGTAGAACTGGAGGAAGAGCCACTGCGTCCACTTGTAGTATTCCGGCAGGCAGGAGGTGACCTCCTTTTCCCAGTCGTACATGCAGCCCCAGGCGCGCAGCTGCTCCTTCATGTGGGCGATGTTGGAAAGCGTGTGTTCGGCCGGCGGCGTGCCGGTCTTGATCGCGGCGTTTTCGGCGGGCAGGCCGAAGGCGTCCCAGCCCATCGGGGTGAGCACGTCGAAGCCCTGCATTTTTTTATAGCGGGCGACGGCGTCGCCGATGATGTAGTTGCGGCCGTGGCCGACATGGAGCTTGCCCGAGGGGTACGGAAACATCATCAGGCAGTAGTAGGGGTTTTTCGCCGCCGCGAGGTCGGTCTTGAAGTCGCCGTTCGCGTCCCAGAAGTTCTGCCACTTTGCTTCGATTTCGCCAAAAGGATATTCGTTGTTCATGGGGCCCTGCTCCGTTCGTTTTTGTTGCAAAGGACGGAGATCATAGGGCTTGCAACGGGCTTTTCCACTTCCAATGCACGGAAAAAACAGCCCTGGATGGCCGGATTAGCGATCCCGGCTACGGGAGCCGCCGTTGCGGGAATCGGACGAGCCGCTCCGGCCACTGTTGCCGCCGGAACTTCTCTGCTGGGACGAGTCGCCTTGCCGGTCCTGCCTGAAGCCACCTTGCTGCATCTGCTGTTGCTGCTGCTTGTTGAGCTGCTGCAAAAAC
>JBGSLE010000505.1:0-7058 GCA_041740875.1 Pontiella sp.
CCACGGAGGTCAACGCCCGAACCGCTGCGGCGACCGGCAGGAGCTCGCACTCATCCGGGCTCGCGGCCTCGCCAAGGGTGAACTCACCAACATTGGTCCGTCGCAGGTTGCGGAGATGCGCTCCCCCGCCGAGCAACCTGCCGAGATCGTCGGCGAGCGTGCGGATGTAGGTGCCAGCGGAGCATTCGACATCGATCGACAACACACCCGGCTCGGCCCAGCCGACCACGTCGAACCGATGAATCGTCACCGGCCGTGGTGCACGCTCGATCTCGATGCCCTCCCGGGCCAGTTCGTGGAGCCGCTTTCCGTCGACGCGGAGTGCCGACACCATCGGGGGGATCTGCTCGATGTCGCCGAGATAGCGCTGCATGGCGGCTTCGACCTGCGCGCGGGTGATGGCGGAGGCGTCCTTTTGCTCCAGGATCTCCCCGTCGGCATCCTGGGTGCTGGTGGCGACGCCGAGCCGGATGGTGCCTTCGTAGACCTTGTCGCCGCCCATGATGCGGTCGGAGAGCTTGGTCGCCTTGCCGACGAGTAGCACGAGCAGGCCGGTGGCGAGCGGGTCGAGGGTGCCGCCGTGGCCCACCTTGGCGAACCGGAAATGGTTGCGGATCTTCACCACGACATCGTTGGAGGTCCAGTCGGAGGGCTTGTCGACGAGCAGGAGTCCGTCGAAGGGATCGGGTTCGCGCTGGCGGGGGGGGCGGCTATTCCAACTCATCGGTTTTTTTGTCGTCCTTGAAGGCTTCGGGATTGTTGCGTTCCATTTCGGCGATGATCGAAAGAATGTTGTCGCCGCCCTCGATGGATTCATCGAGGATGAAGTGCAGGCGCGGGGTGTATTTGAGCTTCACGCGCTTGACCATCAGGCGGATGACCTCCTGCCGGTGGCGGTTGAGGAAGCCGATCATCCGTTTCCGCTCCTCCTCGTGGCCGAAGATCGAGACGAAGACGTTGGCGTCGTGCAGGTCGGGCGCGCACTCCACCCGCGTAACGGTCAGCGCCGAGACGTCGAAATCCGACATCGCGAAGTTTTTGTAAAGATCTTCCGCGATTTCGCGCTTAAGCAATTCATTGACCCTGACGAGTCGTGGCGTTCCCATGGCGTTTCCTTGTGGTGGCGGCGATCCGGTCCTAGAAATCGACGATGTTGGAGATGTAGGCTTCCAGCTCGGCGATGGGCAGGCGGATCTGCTGCATGGTGTCGCGGTCGCGGACGGTGACGCAGTTGTCTTTTTCGATGGTTTCGAAGTCGATCGTGACGCACAGCGGCGTGCCGATCTCGTCTTGCCGGCGGTAGCGGCGGCCGATGGCGGCGGTCTGGTCGTAGAAGCATTTCCAGCGCTTGGTCAGCTGCGCGAAGATCTCGCGCGCCTTCCCGACCAGCACCTCGTTGTTCTTGACCAGCGGCAGCACGGCGACCTTGTAGGGGGCGATGCACGGGGCGAAGCGCAGCACGGTGCGGGTTTCGCAGCTTTCCGGCGCGGGCGCGCCGGGTTCGGCGGTGGTGACGGAGCCGTCCTTGGCGATCCACTCCTCGCGGTAGGCCTCGCAGAGCAGGGCGAGGGCGATGCGGTCGACGCCGGCGGAGGGTTCGACGACGTGCGGAATGTATTTTTCCTTGGTCTCCTCGTCGAAATACTCCATCGACTTGCCGCTGCAATTCTGGTGCTGGGTGAGGTCGAACGCGCCGCGCGCGGCGATGCCTTCGAGCTCCTGGGTGCCGAAGGGGAAGTCGTAGAGGATGTCGGTGCAGGCGCTCGCGTAGTGGGCGAGGGCGTCCTTTTCGTGGATGTCGCGGTGCATGCGGCCTTCGGGCAGGCCGACCTTGGCATACCACTTCAGGCGCTCGGAGACCCAGTATTCGTGCTGGTCGGCGTCGGTGCCGGGCTTGATGAAATATTCCAGCTCCATCTGCTCGAACTCGCGCGAGCGGAAGGTGTAGTTGCGCGGGTTGATCTCGTTGCGGAAGGCCTTGCCGATCTGGGCGATGCCGAAGGGCACCTTGTTGCGGACGGTGGAGCAGACGTTGCCGAACTGGGCGAAGATCCCCTGCGCGGTCTCGGGGCGCAGGTAGGCGACGTTGGAGCTCTCCTCGACCGGGCCGACGAAGGTCTTGAACATCAGGTTGAACGCGCGCGGCTCGGTCAGGGTGCCGGGTTCGTTGGTGTCGGGGCCGACCAGCCGGGGATAAGCATCGAGCGGAATGTCGAGCAGGGCGACCGCTTCGTACTCCTCGACCTTGCCCTTGGCGACCTTCTGGACCTTCTTTTCGGCGGGGGCGGCGGCGCCTTCGTGGAAGGCGAACATGAGCGCGGCGGCGTCGGTCTTGTGCTTGAGCACGGAAATCTGGTCGGCGCGGTAGCGTCCCTTGGTTTCGCGGCAGTCGAGCATCGGATCCTTGAAGTTGCCGACGTGGCCGGAGGCCTCCCAGACGCGCGGATGCATGATGATCGCGCTGTCGAGGCCGACAATGTCCTCGCGCAGCTGCGTCATCGATTTCCACCAGCAGTTCTTAATGTTGCGCTTGAGCTCCACGCCGAGCGGGCCGTAGTCCCAGAAGCCGTTGATGCCGCCGTAGATTTCGGAGGTCTGGAAAATGAACCCACGCCGCTTGCAGAGGCTGACAAGGGCGTCCATCGTAACATGGTAGTCGTTTGCTTTCATAAGCGCGACACAATGCCCAAGGGGCTATGGGCGGTCAAGAAGAACAACCGCCAGAAAGCGGCGCGCGACGGGTCGTCCGGTTCTCTGCATCAACAGGTTGCCAAAAGGGGTTATGCAGAAAATCGAGGCGCTACGTGGAATTACATGGGCGGGGGCTCCGGAAATGGAAATTTTAGACAGGATTCTCCGGATAAATGGGATGCTCGGTCTTTTTTATTGGACATGCAGTAGCCAATGTAATGCTTTTGCTAGTTTCTCTATAACTAATTGTCCCCGCCAGAAAGAAACTATCCCGCATGTCGATGTGCAGATCGTTTCTACTGCCCAAAACAACTCACTGTCGGCTTCGAGCCGAAGCAATAGGTACAACGGCAGTAGAAACCCGACGATTGAGCCGAGTAGGCCACAGACCAGCTTATGGATCAGCTCATGCACGTTTTTACCACCGAGCATTACGCGTGACCTGAGCGGGGCTGGGGCGGCAGGCATGAAAATTGTGCGTTGTGCCTCGAACGTCCGCGCGGGGGATGGCGTATTTTTATAGATCGGGTTCTTCCGGCAGCCGTTTTAGGTTCCTCCGGTAGCGATCCAGGTTGAACTCATTCTGGTGTTTCAGAATGTCATACAGCTCCACGCTGATCGCATGTGCGATGTAGATCCTCGCATCCTCTTCGGAAATGCCTTGAGCCCTCAATCGGTCAAGTGTTTCCCTGGTTTCCGGGGGATCATTGTCTGCCAATTGATTTTCGACCACTTCTAGGAATGCGGCTTTGAGATAGGGGTTTCCTTCTTCCATTTTTTCCTTTCTACGGCCAGCGATACGTAGGGCCGGCATCCGTCCTATCATTTCATAATGCGTATATGCTGACGCGCGATAAAATGACTAAAAAATAGGACTGACACCTGCACCAGTCGGCTGAAAAGTCATGTTTTCTGCCTGTTCGCTTTCCGCACATGGAGCACTGCGAACAGTCATCTGAAAAATCGTGATTTTTCCCGCTTCGCTTTCCGCATATTGAACACTGTGTGCAATCAGTTGAAAAATCGTGATTTGTATCACGCTGCTTTCCGCAACGCGTGCACTGACACCCTCCCCATGCATGAATGCCTAATTTGCACTTAAGACTCATTATATTTTCCTTTTTATTGTCGAACGTTATAGATCAGCCACGACTTTGGCTGGCGCAGCGGCTGCCCCGCAGCCGATGTGACAGCCAAAGTCGTTGTGCTGTATCGACTGGTTAGCCCATTAGTATTTCAAGCTGCTCTCATCGGAATGCTGCATGTAATATTGTGCCGCACTCTGGAACTGAGACATGGAAGCCGCTGGCCCGCCGCTGATAAGATCAGATTCCATTTTTTGGAGCGTGCGGATCAATGTCTGTGGGAACATATATCTCTCGTTGCGAATAACAGATCGTCCACGGTTGATCACAATAAAACAATACTGCTCCCGTGCCAGTCGCCGGAGAAGCCAGTAGTTGGTGTTAACCTTGGCCTCCGACTCGGCAAGGTGGGGGATGAAGAACTCTGCGAACTGCCCGTTATCAAGAAACAGATAATGGGCCGCAACCTTGCACTGAGGGGTGGACTCCCAGCGAAGCTCCCACCTCATCTTGGAGCATCCAGCCAGTTTGATCCGGCTTTCAGGGACAACAACCGCGATGGCACCCCGAAGATGGTCCCGCACAACCTGAACTAAGTGATCCATCTCCACATGCTTCATCATCAAGTCAGAAAGCTGCGACCTCCGTTCATCCCAACCTGGGAGAGCGAAAAGCGAATCCCATGATGTAGCGTGATCCTTCTTCGTTTTGGCGTCGAAGTGGTTCGGTGCGAGCAAAAGGCACTGCTCTCGATCCTTCTGGCCATCCTCACCTTGCAGCGCAATATAGTGGAGGCTGGCGCGTGCATAGAGAAGGTCCGGGTCGGTTGGCGCTTTTGATACCGCTCTATCAAGGACTTCCTTGATGCGCAGATAGTCGCCGGAGTTGAAGGACGTAATTGTTCCTGATCCTGCAACTTTGATTTCTATCGTCTTCGTGACGATATCTTCGGCCTCGGCGATTTCTTTAGCCGACGGATGCTTGCCCGAGAACAGGGGATTTGGTTGGTGCGGCTTTTGGCTGCCGCCGAATAGTCGTTTCCAGATGTTCATTGGTTTACTTCTTTCTTTCGGTTGTTGTGCATAGAAAGGCTAACGTCTGCGATGAGAGGCGAAATGGGGCGTTCTTTCCGCTCTTCTCATTCATTAAATTTTGCCGTCCCCATTTTGTACTCTCTATTGCCTTGTTCGCTTTTTTTGTTTTTCGTTTCCGTGTTTAGCCGGAGAAACCGGTTTCTCTTCGCGTCCAACCAAGGTTGCCTCCACCGCCTTGTTCAGCCAGCTATTTTCGAAACCGAATGCATTCCGCATGCTTCTTTTTCCCTGCCAATTTTGAAAAAAAGTTTAGTTGTCTTCCGCACAAGAGACACACTCCGGTCGTGGCTCGCTCTGACTGTATTCTAATGATTTCTTCCCTTTCTTTTTCTTTATCACGTTTTTCATTTTCACGTTTTTCATATTCGCGTTGTTCTTCTGCGGCTCGCTCTGACTTTATTCTACTGATTTCTTCCGCGGCTCGCCGTTTGGGACAATGCTGAGATTCCAATAGATCTACGCGACGTCTACAGTAACTCTCAGCCTGCCACTTGTCGGGCATCGGCATATTGTAGCCTTCATAATACATCTCTACTATTACTTCCGATGAACTATCTGAGACAGCATTAATAATCACTCTGTAACCTGTCTGATCTCCACCTTCAACCGTGATCAAGATTGAATTATTGTTCTGTGATTTCACATCGCTCGTTGCATTCTCAACGTATCCAGTCGCGATACTCGCAACGGCAGATGCGAATGATCCAAGTCCACTCAGGGCATCTCCGCTTTGCCACGAGAGATTTTTCGTCGACCTCAACAATTGAGGATAAAGCTGGGCTTGGCCTAACTGGATGATCGTCGAGGCTGAGCCGATAAGCGATAAACGACTGAATGCTTCTGGCTTATTTGTTTTCATATTTTTCCTTTATAGCGAACAGTTGATTAGGCAGAAACGGCTTCTGCCTATCTGCCTCCTTAACACGGCTTTTTCCATGTGATAGGTAGATTGCATGAATAAAGAGCATGTGAAAAGGAAAATGTCGGAGAAAGAGCTGGATTTCTGGAGGAGGTATGCCGAATGCCTGCTTAAATACAGGGTTTCCGGCAAAAACGCCGAGTGGCACGTGCGGCGGGCGCAAGAGTTCGTTTATGGTCTGGATGGGCTTAAACTGAACGATGTTTCTTCTGCCTATCTCGATTCGTACCTCGACGTGATAGGCAGAAACGGAATGAGGCCGGCTCCGCGAGCGAAAAGGGGTCAGCCAACGAAAAGGGGTCAGAAAAGGGGTCAGCCAATGAATTTTAGAATCTAGGTTCTATCCTATTTTCCCCACGAATTTTTTTTCGTCTTTCCCTGCCGCTGCCTGCGGCGATCCCCGGGCACGCCCCATTAAACCGGGACACTCTATCCGTAAATCCCGGCGGTTGGAAACACTTGGTTGCGGATTCTTATCGGAGGGGGCGTCCGGCAGTTAAACACGGGGGATTTTCTAGCCACGAAAGAGCACAAAAATCACAGAGAAAAGGCCTTAGGAGCCATATTGTAGAAGCGACGCCCTCGTCGCTTTTCTGGTTGCAAGGAACGCGACGAGGGCGTCGCGTCTACGCATCGGAACGTTGCCTGCTCTTCGTTTTGCCAACCCTTCCCCCTCGCCCCCATCCCGCACCGTTTTTAACACCAAGCCACGAAGCTCCTACGATGCCTTATGTAGGTTTCTTGGGGATCTTGGTGACTTGAAAAATACGGAATGATTTAACCGCAAAAGAGCGCATAGATCGCAAAATACAGCGCGATTTTTTTTCTTCGTGTTCCTTGCGGTCTGTCGCGGTGAATCAAAACATTAAATTGCCGGATCGATAGAAAGGTTGCCTTGAGAAAAGCGTGTACAACGGGCGGAAACTCCATTACTCCAATGGGCCATGAGGGCAAAGCAAGAACGCAGGAGGGTGCCGGTTGCGGCGGTGGCGTCGGCCACGTTGGCAGCCGTCTTTTTTTTCGAGCTGCTGGTGGTGGGCGGCGCGCTCGGAATCGAGGCGTCCACCGTCCGGAAATACGCCCCCTGGGCCTATGAGCCGTTCCTGCGGCTGATGGGCGAGCATCCCGCCTACCGCACGCCGCGCGAGGAAACAAAACAGAAATCTACGGGCGGCGCGGCGACGCTGGCCGGATTGCCGCTGGAGCTGCTGGCGGCTCCGGGCGCGACCAATCTGCTTCCCGACGTTGTGACGGAGTCGCCGGTTCCAC
>JBGSLE010000506.1:0-7529 GCA_041740875.1 Pontiella sp.
TGGGCCTTGTACGGGGAAGAGAACTTGCCCCGGGCAATCTCGTCCACCACCTGTCTCTTGAATGCCTCACTGTAGCGTATTACCGTCTTCACCTTGGACCTTTTCCTTTCCAAAGTGACAACCTATATCCGGACAAGACAATTTGATTCTCCTCTCCCTATTGATTCCCTGCACCCTCTGCCGGTACCAGCCGACCGAAGCACCCTTCCCCGACTTGCTATGCGGAAGGTATCACGCATTTTATCGGTGTCAAATTGTTTGTCCCAACTTGTCACGAATGAGGGTTTGACACTTGCGGGACAGTTTAACTACGCTCTGGGACAAATGAGCGATGTACCCATAAAAACGACCCAAACGCAGACCGATGCCGTCTGCGATATTTTGCGAAAAAAAATCCAATCGGGAAAACTTTCCAACGATGGGAAGATTCCGGCGGTGCGGAAACTGGAGGAGCTGGTCGGCTATCCGCGCAATACGGTCTGGCGCGCACTGCTCCAACTGAAGGAAGAACGCTACGTTTGCACCACCCCCACCGGGCGTTATCTGGTACACCCCCGCTTTCGCATGAACCATGAAGGCTACAAGGCGCTGAAGATGGCCTTCGTTGGCCACGGCAACCTGGCGCTCGCCAACCCCTTCCTCCAGCGCGTCTACAACGCGCTCGCCGGCAACCAGGACGGATTCAACATAGAACTCGACCTGTTGTTGGGCAACGAGTCGGACAAGCGCAAACCCGCCGATCTTGCAAACTATAAAGCCGTTGTCCTGGCCGCCTCATGGAGCTATCCCTACTACGAAGCGTTGAAGAAGAAGAAAAAACTGGTCACCGCTCTGACCGCCCCGCTGAACTACCACCTGCCGTGCGATGTCCGCATCGACAACTTCCACGGCGGCGAAATCGCCGGGGATGCCCTTTGCAAAACCCGCATCAAAAAAGCAGTGCTGCTGGGCGAGAGCCAGCGCGCCCCCGACGGGTGGCACGAGGATTTCGAGCTGCGGGTGCTCGGCTTTCGCCGGGCATGGCTCCAGCACGGACGGGTATCGCAGGAAATCCAGGAATACCCCCTGCCCGAAGATCTGCTGCCCCGCATGAGACAAATTGAGAAGATTGTGGCGTCGCACGATCAGTTCACCGGCTACTTTTCCCTCTCCGACTCCACCGCCCTGATGCTCCTGAGCGCGCTGCGCGACCGCGGAATCCGCGTACCGCAAGAAGCACTCGTGCTTGGATTCGACGACAGCCCCGAGGCGGCCGAAGCCGACCCGCCGCTGGCCAGTCTCTGCCCCGACCCCGAAACCATGGCCGAACAGCTGATCCTCCAACTCCGCACCCAGGAATCCGAGCCCGACTACCGTGGAATGATCTACGTCAAACCCCGCCTCATCGAACGCGCATCACTGGCATACCGGCCTGAATTTTAGCCGCCGCCCAGATCGACGAAGGGATAGGGCCGCGCATCATCAGCGGCGTCATAGCCGGGGTTGCGCATGGGGAAATAGCGCGAGGCCACATTGGCCTTCAGCCACGCCTGGAGTTCGCGGAACAGCTGGTCGCGCTTTTCAGGCCGCGCCGCCGCAAGGTTGTTCTGCTCGAAGGGATCGGCGGAAATGTCGTACAGCTCCAACTTTCCGTGCCAGTCCCAGATCAGCTTGAAGTCGCCGGAGCGGATCGCGGAATGCGGCGTGAGCGGCAGGCCGTTGTCGGGATGGTTGACCGCGACGTTGAAGGGATAGTGCCAGATGAAGGTGCGGGGTTCCCCCGGCTGTTCCGGGTGCTCCAGCTGCGGCACGATGCTGCGGCCATCGAGGCCGGCTGGCGCCGGATTCCCCGTGAGCGCCGCGAGCGTCGGCAGAAAGTCGATGCAGTTGACCGGCGCGTTGCACCAGGCCTTTTCGAACCGGCCCGGCAGATAGTAGACCAGCGGCACGCGCACGCCGCCTTCGAACATGCAGGCCTTGCCGCCCTTGAACGGGGCGTTGTCGGTGGCGGGTGGATCGGTGTATTCGACCCCGCCGTTGTCGGATGTCAGCACCACGAGCGTATCCTTGGCCAGTCCGCTTTTTTCCAGCGCGGCGAGCAGGCGGCCGACGGAATCGTCGAGATGCTTGAGCATGGCGGCATAGGTGGCGTTTCCATGCCCCAGGGTGCCGCGCTGCGGCTTGTTTGCAAAGTGCGCGACCGTCGCCGCCGGCGCTTCCAACGGCGTATGCACGGCAAAGTGGTTCAGGTAGAGGAAGAAGGGTTGCTCCCTTTTTCCGGCGGCATAGCGCTCCACGAACCCGACGGCGCGGTCGGTCAGGTCGTCGGTCAGATAGTCCGCATGCGGCGCAGGCCCGGCATCGCCGACGGTGTATTCCGCCTGCGGCATGCCGGCATACGGCGGGGTCTTGTTGTTCCAGCCCTTCGTCCAGCTGTAATGGCCGCCCTTGCTGGCTTCGAAGTAGAACGAAGCGCCGGAGTCGAACCAGACGGGCACCTCGTCGAAGCCGTGGTCGGCCGGCTGGAAGCCCTGCGCGACATGGCCGCCCAAATGCCATTTCCCGATGAAAACGGAATGGTGCGTCTTCAGCACCTTCGGCAGGGTTTCCAACGCCGGATCGAGGGCGGTGTTCGAACGCCCGTTGATCCAAGCCTGCGGCTGCTTGATGTTGTCCTTATGCTCCAGCACATCGTGCGGCGAAAACCCCGCCGGCACGGGAAGGCCTTGGTTGTAGTAGGTCTTCGTCAGCGGCGTGGCGGTCGTGAAGCCATGGCGCGCGGGATACTGGCCGGTCATGATGGCCGCGCGCGTCGGCGAGCAGAGCTGGTTCGCATAGGCCTGCGAGAACGCGATGCCCTTCCCCACCAGCCGGTCCATGTGCGGCGTTTCGTAATAGAGCTCGCCCACCGGCTTCCCCGTGAAGTGGCTCGCATACGCCGCAATGTCGGTGATGCCGAGGTCGTCGGCCAAGATGAACAGGATGTTGGGTTGCGTTGCGGCGCCGGCCGGCTGCGCCAGCCAGGCGCAACCGATCAACGCTACACAGAGGGGAAAATGCTTCATTTTTTCTTCGCTTTGCCGGACGTGAGTTCGGCGGTGGCTTCCGCCAGCCGCTTGGCCATCTCGGCGGTCCGTTCGGGATAGCGGTCGGCCAGGTTGGTGCGTTCGCCGATATCGTCCTTGAGATTGAACAGCTGGACGGCACGGTCGCCCTTTTCCCCCTTCGCCGTCTCGGGCCCCTTGCGGTATTTCCAGTCACCGATACGGATCGCCTCCTGGCGGGCATAGGCAAACCAATCGCGCACCGGGGCCTGGTCGAACCGACCGGCCAACACGGCGCGCATGTCCAGTCCGTCGATGGGCCGGTCCTGCGGGGGCTTGGTGCCGGCCAACCCGGCGATCGTGGGCATCAGGTCGAGCGTCGAGACGTGTACCCCGCAGGTTTTTCCGGACGGCACCATTCCGGGCCACCACATGACGCAGGGCACGCGCTGCCCGCCTTCGTAGGTCGTCGTTTTGCCTTCGCGCAACGGGCCGGCGGATCCGCCGTTCTTGCCTTGCGAGAGCCAGGGGCCGTTGTCCGACGTGAAGACCACCAGCGTCTTCTGGTCGAGCCCGCTTTCGCGCAGCGCCTGGAGCACCTGGCCGACCGACCAGTCGATCTCCTGGATCACATCGCCGTACAGGCCGTTTTCACTCTTGCCCGCGAACGCGTCCGAAACATGGAGCGGTATATGCGGCATGGAGTGGGCCAGGTAGAGGAAGAAGGGCTTGTCCTGGTTTTGCTTGATGAAGGCGACCGCCTTTTCGGTATAGCGCTTCGTCAGCTGGCTTTGGTCGACCGGCCATTCGACCACCTGCGCGTTTTCGACCAACGGCACCTCGCCCTTGAACTTGCGGTAGCCTTCCTTGTCGTCCTTGTCGCCCCGGTAGGATTGGTAGTCGGCCAAGGTCATGCCCTTGTTGAACACCATGTTGGCGGCAGGCGCGACGCGGCCGTCATGCGACATGTCGTTGCTGTAGGGAATGCCGGCATAGGAGTCGAAGCCTTGATCGACGGGCAGGAACCCTTTCGTGTGGCCCAGGTGCCATTTTCCGACCATGCCGGTTGTGTAGCCCTGCGCCTTGAGCACTTCGGGAATCGTCACCTCTTCCGGCGGAAGGCCGTGGTCGCTCCAAGGGAACAGGACGGAAGTAATGCCCGTGCGGGCCGGATAGCGGCCGGTCAGCAGCGCCGCGCGCGAAGGCGAGCAGACGCAGTCGGCCACCGTGAAGTCGGTAAAGCGCATCCCTTCGGTGGCCATGCGGTCGATCTCCGGGGTGGTAAACCCTTTCGCGCCGTAGCAACCGAGGTCGCCATAGCCCTGGTCGTCGGTAAAGATGATGATGAAATTCGGCTTTTCAGCCCCGGTTGCCGCAGACACACCCAGTCCCAGCACCGCCAACAATCCCCACACGCGCATCGATTTTCCCATTGGTCTTCTCCTGCTGTTATTTATCCCGGTTGACTTTCTGAAGTTCTGCCGAACGGTCCTGCATCAGGTCGGCCTTGGCGGATTCCGGCGTATCGGGCCAAATCACCACCAGCTTGGCGCACGCATCGACGCGGGCCACCACGCCGGGCCCGGTCGTGAAATCGAGCACATGCCCCCCGAACGCGCGGTCGTCGCCGAGTAAATGGAGGTGGAATCCCGGAACGTTCAGCGCCGCGGCAAAGGGCGGATAGTAGAATCCCACGATCGTGCCCGAAACCGCCTTGGCCTCGAAAACGGCCTGGTGGGCGGCCAGCTCGGCCAGCGGAGGATAGGGTTTTTCCTGCTGGGGGACGCTGCGGCACTTGATATGGGCAAACGTGCCGGAAACCAGCACGGCGTGGGGCAGGTTTGCATTGGCGAATCCGCCTTTGATCGCTTCGCAGACCGCATCCCGACCCAGCCCCGGTTCTATCGCGGTGCGCCGGTCTTCCTTGAAATTGACCAGGGTGGCGTAGGGCGTGGACGATGCCGGATCCATGCGGACCACCTTGCCATCGAATCCGACCCTGAACAGCGCGCCCTCCAGCATCACCATCTCGCCATCCATCCGCTCAAAGGCGCCGATCCCGGTGTCGCCCGCCCCCGCAAGATCCCGGTAGGTGGCCACATTGTCGTAAAGCCCCGCCAGCAGGCCGTTGTAGGACGAAACCTGCGTAATCGTATCGAACGCGCCGGCGGCGGCCGAAGAAACCGCCAAGGCCAGGGTCGCGATCGCCGCCAGAAGGTTCCTCTGCATGGATTTCATCGCTGCTCCTTTGGTTCCCGATTCCCGCCACGGCCGGATGCCGCGGCCAACCCTAAAAATCGGGGTCGGAATTTGCGGACAATTGCAGATGCGACGGAGGTACCGCAAGCCGCTGGACAACGTTTTTGGACTACTGAAACCGTTTTCCTTCCAAATCCGGCCATCCCGTGTAAGCTCCCGACATGAACAACCCCTTCCAGCTTGTGGCGGACTTTTCCCCGACCGGCGACCAGCCGGAGGCAATCGAGCGGCTCTGCGAGGGGCTGGCCGAGGGACGCAAGTTCCAGACGCTCGAAGGGGTGACCGGCTCCGGCAAAACCTTCACCATCGCCAACGCTATCGCCCGGCATGGCCGCCCCACCCTCGTGCTTTCGCACAACAAGACGCTCGCCGCGCAGCTCTACGCCGAGCTGAAGGATTTCTTCCCGCACAACGCGGTGGAATATTTCGTCTCCTACTACGACTACTACCAACCCGAGGCCTACATTCCGCAGACCGACACCTTCATCGAAAAGGATTCCGCCATCAACGAGGAGATCGAGCGACTGCGCCTCGCCGCGACCGACGCGCTGCTCAACCGCGAGGACGTCATCATCGTCGCCTCCGTCTCCTGCATCTACGGCCTCGGATCGCCGGAGGACTACAAGCAGATGGTCGTCAGCGCCACCGTCGGCGAGGCGGCCGACCGCGACGCGGTGCTGCGCAAGCTCGTCGAAATCCAGTATGAGCGCAACGACTATGAACCCGGCCCCGGCAAGTTCCGCGTGCGTGGCGATACGCTCGACATCTTCCCCTCCTACGCCAAGGACTACGCCCTCCGCCTCGAATTCTGGGGCGATGAAATCGATTCGATCAAGCGTATCGATCCGCTCACGGGCCACACGCTCGAAACCTTCGACCACATCCTCGTCTCGCCCGCCAAGCACTTCGTCATGCCGCAAACCAAGATCGACGCCGCGCTCGTGGCCATCCGCCGCGAAATGGAGGAGCAGGTGGCGAAGTTCGAGCGCGAAAACCGGCTCATCGAGGCGCAGCGGATCAAGATGCGCACGGAGTACGACTTGGAAATGCTCAAGGAGATCGGCTTCTGCGGCGGGATCGAAAACTATTCGCGCCACCTCGCCGGCCGCGCCGCCGGCCAGCGGCCGGAATGCCTGCTCGACTATTTCCCCGGCGATTTCTTCACCGTCATCGACGAATCACACGTCACCCTGCCGCAGGTGCGCGGCATGTACAACGGCGACCAAGCGCGCAAGCGCACCCTCGTCGAACACGGCTTCCGCCTCCCCTCCGCCCTCGACAACCGGCCGATGAACTTCGACGAATTCATCGGCGTCACCCACGAAATCGTCTTCCTTTCCGCCACGCCGGCGGCCTACGAAATCGAACACGGCGGCACGCCCATCGAACAGATCATCCGCCCGACCGGCATCACCGACCCGCCCGTCGAACTCCGCCCCCTGAAAAACCAGATCGACGATTTGATGGAGGAGATCCGCCTGCGCGCCGAACGCGGCGAGCGCACGCTGGTGACCACCCTCACCAAGCGCACGGCGGAGGACCTGGCCGAATACCTCGAAAAAACGGGCTTGAAGGTGCAATACCTCCACTCCGACATCGATGCCCTCGAACGCGTCGATATTTTGCGCGAGCTGCGCACGGGAAAGTTCGACTGCCTGATCGGCATCAACCTGCTGCGCGAAGGGCTCGACCTGCCGGAGGTGTCGCTCGTCGCGATCCTCGACGCCGACAAGGAGGGTTTCCTGCGCTCCGAAACCTCGCTCATCCAGACCGCCGGACGCGCCGCCCGGCACATCGACGGCCGTGTCATCATGTACGCCGAAAAAATCACCGACTCCATGCAGCGCATGCTCGACAAATGCGACCACCGCCGCCAGAAGCAGATCGCCTACAACGCCGAACACGGCGTGGTGCCGCAGGCCATCAAGAAGAAGATCGCCGACAGTCTCAAGACCATCTACGAAACCGCCGAGGAGACGGTCGAACTCGCCTTCGCCGAAGAGGGCGAGGACTACGACGTCCACGAAGCCATCCGCCAGCTCGAACAGGAGATGCTCGAAGCCGCCAGCGCCTTGGAATTCGAGCGCGCCGCTGTCCTGCGCGACCAGATCAAAACGCTGAAGGAAGAGAAATAAACACAAAGGCTCAAAGAACTCGAAGATTCAGAACTTTGTTAACTTCGTGACTTTGTGTTTTTCCCTTAACGCGTCGCGCGCTTGAGCAGCTCGCGTTCGCGCGGCGTGAGCG
>JBGSLE010000507.1:0-2759 GCA_041740875.1 Pontiella sp.
CCGGAACGTGGGATGAAGGCGGCATTTGGTACGGCGAGGTTTTCGAACACCAGGGCACGCTCTACATGTACTATGAAGGCTGGGGCACCGGGCGGCCGGGCTACGACCGCGACACGCCCTACGCCCCCGGCGGCCGTTCTAACCGATACGGAATCGCCGGACGAAGATCAATCCCCCGGAAACCATCGCGATCAGACCTATCGTTGCGGGCTCGGGAATCACCATGCCGAACGACGCGTCGTCCAGGAAGATCCTGTATTCCGACGGCTGGTATTCCTTGCCGAACCGGACCTCCAACCATTCCCCCACCCGGGCTTCCAGCAGATCGGAGGTAATCAAGAAGGTAAACTGCTGCCACTCCCCGACGGCGGACGGAATCGTCTCTTTCTGGCCGACGCCGATCCAATCGTAGGATCCGTTTTCCGTCACGCTGGTCGCCAACGCCATGTTGATGGACGAGATGGCCGTCTGGCTGCTGTTGACGCTCTTTTCACCGATCCTCATCCAGACGGAGAGTTCATAATCTTGGCCGGTCGCCACCTGCACACCGGTTTTTTGGCTGAGGTATCCGGTACGCGCATAGTGGTTGAACGCGACGGAGTTGGTTCCCGAACGGGACACGCCGGTGCGGACCGCGATATGCGCATTAGCCGTATTGCCGAGACTGTCATTCCACGGCGTTCCGCCTTCATTGGGCGCGTCTCCGCTCAGGTTCTCGAACCCCGGATCCTGCAGCAGGTTGCTGACGATATCCGCCCGTGATGCGCCCCCTCCCGCAAGAACCAGCGCCAGTCCAACCGTCATTGTTTTCATTTTCATTCCTGTTTCCTTCTGTTTTTTAGTACCAAAATCATCCTGCCAAACACGGATCTACGTTCACTCGGACACGATCC
Organism: Pontiella sp.; assembly: GCA_041740875.1. Lineage (GTDB taxonomy): Bacteria > Verrucomicrobiota > Kiritimatiellia > Kiritimatiellales > Pontiellaceae > Pontiella. The sequence continues at coordinate 894 of JBGSLE010000507.1, forward strand.
GGTAGAAAGACTGCACAGCGGTCGCCGTGGTCGTTACAGCGATCGTGCCGTCAATCCCTTCGATGCCCGGAACAAGATTGGTCCACGCCCCCGCCATCAAATTCTCGCTACGTTGCACCGTGTAGAGGTCGTCCGCTCCGGCGGTCCAGGATAGTTCGACGTTTTGCGCATCCACCACCGCAATGCCGAGATCGGAAACCTGTTGCGGCGGATTCGACGCCACCGCTCCGAACGAGGCGTCGTCCACGAAGATCCGGTATTCCGACGGCTGGTATTCCTTCACAAAACGGATCTCTATCCACTCCCCGACATTGTTGGTGAGCATGTCCGCGGCGATTTCGAAGGTGAATGGCTGCCATTGCCCGACGACGCTCGGCGCAGTCAGCTTTCGTCCCACGCCCGTCCAGTCATAGGTTCCATTCTCCGTCGGGCTGGTCGCCACGGCCATATTGATGGTCGTCGAGTTCGTATGGGCGGGATTGGCGCTTTGCTCGTCGAGCAGCATCCAGACGGAGAGTTCGTAGCTGGTACCAGCCTCCACCTGCACTCCGGTTTTTTGGCTGAGGAACCCGGTTCGGGTGTAGTGGTTGAAGGCGACGGAGTTGGTTCCCGAACGGGCTACGCCGGTGCGGACCAAGATATGGTCGGGAGCGATGGAGATGTTGTCGCTCCAGGGCGTTCCGCCAAACGCCGGCTCGCCGGCCACCAGTTGCTCGAATCCCGGATCCTGCAGCAGGTTTTCCACAATCGCCGCCTGGGCCGCAACCACCCCGGCCAGCGTCAGCGCCAGCCCCGTCGCCATGCTTTTCATGTCCATGTCCATTCTCCTTGCCTGTTTTTCATCCTGCCCAAGAGGCCCATCGCAATAACCGGCAATCAACCGGATCCCTTCGCGACATGCCTCTAGAGGCGTAGAGTTCGGAATCGAGGGTTTTGGACAAAAAAAGGTTGCGGCATTTCCGTCTGCGAATTTATGTCCAAAAAGCGCAAACCATGACTTAGTTTGTTGAACACGGAGAACCCGATGGATCCATTGCAAAGGAAAAGGGAACAGGACTTCATCCGTTTGCTGACCGAAAGCGAACGGGATCTCTCCATGTATTTGTACCGGATGGTTCCGTTCCATTCCGATGCCCAGGACATCATGCAGAACGCCCGGCTGATCCTGTGGGAAAACTTCGACCGCTTCGAGCCGGGAACCAACTTTGGCGCATGGGCGCGCAAGACCATCTTCCACCAGGTGCTGGCCTACCGGAAGAAAAGCAAGCGCTCGCAATGGCTCAGCGCCGCGGCGCTCGAAAAGCTCAGCCACGACATGGACGCGCAAGACGACCGCACCGTGCGGTAGGCCATGGAGAAGGCGCTGAAGTAGTGCATTGGCAAACTCAAGCGGGAACAGCGGGAGATCATCGGCATGCGCTACTGGGAAAACGCCTCCATCGAAAAAATCGCCGAGCGCTGCCGCCGGACGGAGGGCGCGGTCTACCGGCTGCTCAGCCGGCTGCGGCACCTCCTGTTCGACTGTGTCCAACAAAAGATGAACGCGCGATGAACACCGAAACGGAAAAAACCATCATCGGGCTGGCCAACCGCTACATCGACCAGCAGCTGACGGACGAAGAGCTGGCCGAGCTCGACCGCGCCGTTCAGGAGGATCCCGACGCCCGGCGCCTGTTCCTGGAGTTCACCCGCATGAATTCCGCGCTCTACTGGCAACCGGATTTGCTGCCGAAGGCGGCGGGCGCGCCGACGCAACGGATCGTTTGGAAACGCCTTCTGGCCGCCGCGGCGGGAATCGCCCTCGTCGCGTCGCTGCTGCACTGGCAGAACCTGCCGCCGCCCGGTTCCGGCAGCTATGCCCGGGTG
>JBGSLE010000508.1:0-3064 GCA_041740875.1 Pontiella sp.
GCGCGCAGCAGCAGGCGGTTCACCGCGCGCGCAAGGGTCTCTTCGACCAGCGGCTTGAGCAGGTAGTCCACCGCATCGGTCTCGAAACCCTGGATGGCGTAGTGCGGATGGGAGGTGGTGATGACCACGAGCGGCCTGTAGCCGATCTTTTCAAGCACTCCGAAACCCGTTTGCCGACCGAGATGGATGTCCAGGAAAAGCGCCTCCGGGCGTTCCCGGCCGATGAGCGCCACGGCGGCGTCGAGCGTGTCCGCCTCGCCAACCAAGTCGATGGAGCGGTGGTCTTCGAGCAGGGCACGCAGGTTGAGCCGGTCGATTTCGTTGTCGTCGATGATGAGGGTTCTCATGCGGACTCCTTCATGTCGGCCGACCACTCTACGCGGAAGCGGGCTCCGCCGGAAGCGCTCTTTTCAACGGCCACGCGGCCGGAGAGGAGCTGGGCGTTGGTCTGCACCACGTAGAGGCCCAGCCCCACCCCGTGGTCGGCCCCCGAAACCCCGGTCATGTTTTTCTGGAACGCCTCGAAGAGGATGCCTTGCTCGACGGGAAGGCCGGGGCCGGCGTCATCCACCTCCAGCGCAAAAAAACCAGGGCGCGTTTCGAACCGGACGATCACGGCACCGCCCGGCGGGGTGAACTTGATGGCGTTGTGGACGAGGTTGATCAGGATCTGGGAGAGGCGTACCGGATCGGTTTTCCATTCCGCGCCCGCGAGCGCCTTGTCCTGCCAGCGCAGTTCGACGCCCTTGGCGTTGGCGATAGGTTCGAGGATGTCGTGTACCGACCGGCTCCAGCCGTCGAGCGAAATTCCGAGGATGTTGACGCGGGGTCGGCCCGACTCCACGGCGGAGACATCCAGCAGGTTGGTCAGCATCAGGTTCAGATAGCGGCCGCCGGAGCGGATCTGCTCCATCATGCGGATGAAATCGGCCGGCAGGTTGCGCTGGCTTCCCTGCTTGCACATGGCTTGGGAGAGACCGACCAAAGCGCTGAGCGGGGTGCGGATCTCGTGGCTCATGTTGGCGAGGAAGAGGCGCTTGTATTCGTTCGCCCGCTCCGCACGCGCCTTGGCGTGGCGCAACTCTTCGGTTCGCTCGGCGACGAGCTTTTCGAGGCGTGCCATCATTTGATCCTGCAGAGCCTTGCTTTCCGCGCGCATCTGGCGGACGCGGTCGGCCAGCGCCATGAAGAAGAGGTTGATCGAGACCACCAGCGCGATCGGCGAAACAAAACCCGGAGAGACTTCTGCGGGCAGCAGCTTCCACTCTTTAAGAAGCTCCAGCAACATGAGAAACCAGAAAAAGGTCCATGCCAGCAGGTAAAAGCGGGCGGTGCGGTCTCTATCAATCAACCGCATCAAGGCAAGAATCTGCACCAGCAACCCGAAAACCAGGCATTGAAGGTGAACCACCAGAATCATCGGGTAGTACGGAGCAAACGGCAAATAGCACAAAAAGGCGAAGCAGCCATATTGGAGACCCTGCAGCCAGCGGTCGGTCCGGGGCAGCCGCACCTTCGTTTCAAAGAAGCGGCGCAGGTACATCAGCAACGAGATCAGGGTAAGCTCCCCGAAACAGAGCAGGCCGCTGGTAGTGCCAAACCGCCAGCCGGGAAGCCGGAACATGGCCCAGTACCCCGTCATACCGAAAAAAAGAAGCAGTACACTGCCAATACTGAGCGAATAAACGAGCGAGCCCGGGTAGCGGGTGTAGAAGGCAAAAATGAAACTCAATAAGAACAAGATGCCCAACGCACCAAAGCCCAGCAGATAGACCACGCTGGAATGGTTGGTATGGTCCGCGTAGTCCAGCGGGGAATAAACATTGATCGGGATTTCGACTCCGGCGGAGGTGCGCAGGGCGAGATAGACCTCAACGGTTTCGGCAGGTGCCAGAGTCAATGCCAATACCGGGAATCGGCTTTTGGCCTTCTCCACCGGCTCCGGCTGCAGGACTCCGGTTTCAAGGTGTTCGGCCAACCGGCCGTTGCGCACCACGAACCAATCCACCCGCTCGAACCGGGGATGCCCCAGTTCAACCAGCCAATCCTTCGGAACCTCTGCCGTGGATTGGAGCGCAAACCGCACCCAAACGGCATCGGCCGTGAACCCGAAATGCGGCCGTTCGGCGAGGTTTGGCTGGAAGTTTTCCGCAAAGGCGGGGTCGCTGACCTGCCCGAAGGAGAGCTGCGCGGAGGGGTCGCGGTGGATGGACAGGAAGGTCGAAAGGGAGGCCTGCCGCTCGGCGGTACCGAGCCGCAGGACAGGTTCGGCGGCCGCCGCAGCGGCCACCGCCAACCACACTCCGACCACCGTCCGCACCAACCGCATCATGGTTCTCCCGTACTCATGGGATGTTGGGACGGGAAAACCCGTGGAGGCAATCCCCATTTGCCGGGAAAGGCGCCTATTCCGGCTTGTCCGTGTTTTCCAGCAGGTTCAGCTCGCGGATCCAGATGTTGCGGAAGCGCGTGGCGTTGTTGTGGTCCTGGAGCTTGATCGGCAGCTTGGCGGCGTGGGCCTTGTATTCCGGCAGCTTCTTGTTCATGGTGGGGCCGAGGATTTCGGTCTTGTGCTGAACCAGCACGCCGTTGAGGAAGGTGGTGATGTAGGCCGGCGACACCAGTTTTTCGCCCTCGAAGCGCGGGGCCTGGAAGACGATGTCGTACACCTGCCATTCGCCCGGCTTGCGGCAGGCGTTGACCAGCGGCGGGTTCTGGCCGTAGACGCAGCCGGCTCCGCCGTCGGCATAGGTGCGGTTGTTGTAGCAGTCGAGCACCTGCGTTTCATAGAGCCCCATGAAGAAGATCCCGCTGTTGCCACGGCCCTGGGAATCGCCGTTGGGCGGGTTTTCGGTCTGCCACTCGATGTGGAGCTGGCAGTCGCCAAAGGACTGCTTGGTGAAAACGTCGCCAGTCGGCGTGCATTCCATGTAGCCGTTTTCAACCTTCCACAACGCTTCGGCCTTGGGATTGTATTTTTTCTTTTTCTGGTCGTCCTGCTTCGTCCCCACCCATTGCGCGAGGCCGGTGCCGTCGAACAGGACGATGGCGTCGGACGGCGCCC